>JAEDJS010000008.1 GCA_016296205.1 Treponema sp.
TTTTTGCGCTTTTTCAATTAAATTTATAAACCGGCCACTTACACTTGTTGCAAGATGAAGTTACCGGTATTTTTTTATTCGTAGAATCTCTGCTCGTGGAGAACTTCTTCCTGGAATTTTTCATCAATAACAGGAGGATGCTGAACAAAATACATAAGCTGCTGCAATTCCTCCTGAGTTCTTACACCCCACACAGGTACAAGATTTTCGAACTGATTCAAATATCCGTATGCCAGTGGAATATTCAAAACCATACCACCATTAAGGGGTTCCATTCCCAGACAACCAACGCCCTTCTCTTCTGCAAATTTTACAACCTTTTCTACAGCCGGCCCACTGATTACGCTAAAAGGAAATTGAACAACATCAAAAAGCTGGCTTTCAATTACTTCCCTTGCTAAATCTATACTTTCTGTTACTACACCAAAAGCACGGATTATATTGCGGGATTTTAAATCCTGCAGTGCGTTATACAAACCGTCTGCACCGTCTGGCTTAGGAAGAACAGCAGGGTCCTGGATTTGGAGCACATCAATATAATCAGTGCCCAAAGCATCAAGAATTTCTGCAAGATCTGAGCGAAGCTCTAAACCTGTAGTACATAAAGATCTTGCAGCAAGACAAACATTCTGCCTTACCTCTAAAATTGCAGCACCTAACCTTTTTTCTGCAATTGGCTTTGCATGGGAAACATCAAAAAAATTGATTCCATTTTCGTAGGCTTGCTTTACAAGGTTTACTGCCTTTTCATCAGCGTACTCACCAAACACCTGAATTTCCCGGCATTCAAGACTAAGTGCACTGAACGCAGTTTTTGAGGCAAGAATATTTGTTTTTCCTAATGCAACGTAATCCAAATTATGCTCTTACAACTGGTTTGTAATTGCGGATTGCTTTGTTGATGTAGTCAACAAGGTCATCAAGATTAACACGTTCCTGAGCCATTGTATCACGGTTACGAACTGTAACAGTATTAAAGTTTTCGCATTCACTGTTCAATGTGTCGTAGTCAACTGTAACACAGAATGGTGTACCAACTTCATCCTGGCGGCGGTAACGTTTACCAACTGTACCACTCTGATCGTAGTCAGTTACAAAATCATTTTTAAGCATATTCTGAATTTCTTTTGCTTTTTCTGCAAGGCCGTCTTTCTTCATCAATGGCAAAACTGCAACTGTGATTGGGGCAAGCTTTGGATGAAGGTGAAGAACAGTTCTGATATCTTCTTTTCCATCTGAACCAACGTCTTCTTCTTCGTAAGCTTCACAAAGGAACATAAGGAAGTTACGGTTAAGACCAGCAGAAGTTTCAATAACATAAGGAACATAGCGGTTCTTTGGATCATCAGGGTCAATGTAGTGAAGATCTTTCTTTGAATACTGTTCATGCTGACTAAGGTCAAAGTCTGTACGGCTGTGGATACCTTCGATTTCTTCAAAACCGATTGGGAATTTATACTGAACATCGTAAGCATCTTTTGCATAGTGAGCAAGTTTGTCGTGATGGTGCCACTGGAGATGATCTTCTGGAATACCATATTTAAGGTAGAATGCCCAGCGTTCTTTGCGCCAGAAATCAAATACTTCGTCTTCTGTGCCTGGTTTGCAGAAATATTCCATTTCCATCTGTTCAAATTCACAAGTACGGAAAATAAAGTTCTTGAAAATAATTTCGTTGCGGAATGATTTACCAACCTGAGCAACACCAAAAGGAACCTTCATGCGGTTAGACTGAACAATGCTCTTGAAATCAGTAAAAATTCCCTGGCAAGTTTCAGGACGAAGATAAACAATATGTGTTGAATCAGCAACTGGTCCCTGATATGTTTTGAACATAAGGTTGAATTCACGAACGTCTGTCCATTTATGCTCATTTCCACAAGTTGGACATTTAATATTTGCATCAATAAAATCATGCATTTCCTGGTGAGTCCAGACATCAACTGGTTTTTCTGGTTCTTTGCCTGATTTATCAAAATATTCTTCAATAACAGTATCTGCACGGAAACGTGACTTACACTCAGTACAGTCAATCATTGGATCAGAAAAGTGACCAACGTGGCCAGAAGCTTCCCAAGTTGTATGATGCTGGAAAATTGCACTGTCAAGACCAACTACATCATCATGGAGCTGTGTCATGTAGTGCCACCATTCGTTCTGAATGTTGCGTTTGAATTCTACACCCAATGGACCGTAGTCCCATGCGCCGGCCATACCGCCATAAATTTCTGAAGCCTGATAAACAAAACCACGTCTCTTACAAAGACTGATGATTTTGTCCAATGTACATGCGCGAGTGTCTTTTGTCTCTGCCATTTAATTTTTCTCCTTAACCTGCCTGGATTGACAGATTTCTGAAACCTTCCAATATTATCTGGTTTCTGAAACCCTCTTGTATTGTCAGGTTTCTAAAACCTTTCTATATTTTTAGATTTCTGTATATTTTAATTGCCCAAGATTGTATCACAAAATTGGCATTTTTTCTACAAATCTTAATTTGATAAATCTTTATTTGATTTTTTAGACTCAGAATCCTTCCACGGAAAGAAAAATTCTTTGAGTGTTCTTGGTCCCAGAGTTTCTCTATCCTGCTGGAGAAGTTCATCCCACGGAATTCTTTTTACTTCTTCCCCCATTGCGGCCATCTGTTCAATATAATCATATTTAAGAAGTCTGAGCTTGAGAGCATTTACTGCAGACAAAGGAATTCCAATTGAACCAGGAACAAGACCAAGTGTAAAGACACTCAGAAAAAGAAGCACAATATTCCAAAGTAAAAGACAAATACTGAATCCCATGTTATCCAAAAGAATAATAAGTGATTTTTTTAAAGCCTTTCTAAAATTCACTTTAAAAAGACTTTTTACCGGTACAACCCACTGCAAAAGAAGAATCACCATAAAGATAAACCAGAAAACAAGAATTGCAAGAATAAGTCCCCACACTTCTCCCTGAATAGGAGTACCGTCGGAAGTAGTACCAGGTTTCCAGATGTGAAAATAATAGGGAAACGAAATATATGCACCAAGAAATATTGCGGCACAGATAAAACCAAAAAGCATTCCGTCTTTCCAGTACTTGCCGATTTTTTTGAAGTAATCTTTGAAGGTTGCTTTATTGTAATTTGCAATTGATTTATAGTTATCACATTCTGCAAAATTGAACATAGAAATTATTCCAAAAAACAAAAAAATTGCAACCATGCCAATAAGTGTTTTAAAACCAAAGGAAAGAGGAATTCTTGTAACTCCAAAAAGATATGCAGAAAAACAAATACAAACAATTAAGTTCATAAACATATTCAGCACAACAACGTGCCACAAATTATCCCAGGTATCCCAGAAATTTTTCTTCAATAAAAATCCAAACATACTAACAGTTTATATTGTTTTACCACATTTTGCAATTGTTTAATAGTAATAACTAAAGCCGTAAAATCCTGCTTCGTGAGTTTCTTTGCGTACAGAAATTACAATGCAGTTGTTGTAAATATATTCTTCAGCAACTATAAAACCAAGGTCTTTTCCTTTGTCGTCAGAAACTAAAGAGAAATCGGCCTGCTGCAAAAAGTTTGGTGCGTTTAACTGTTCGTAAGCTCCGTCTTTGCCAAAAGTGGTGAGAGGAGTTCTAGTTGATGGAATTGAATCTGCATAAGGTTTAAAAATTTCTATGCAATCAAAAGTGCTGTATACTTCCGAAATTTCTGACTCGGAAATAACTGAGCGGCTGTCAAAAATAATAAGGTGGAGCAAATTGTCTGCATTCCTGATTTCATCGGTGAGAGTAAGAATTAAAGTGTATCTGGGAGAAGTTGAAGTGTGTTCAAAATTTTTGTTCAAATCAACTTCGTCTTCAGGATCCACGGCTTCATCAGAAACAAAACCAGATAACAAATCAAGTTTTCCAAAGCTCATTTCTGTATCTGACCACTTAATTGATTTTCCGCCCCACAGTTTTGAATCAGTAAGATCAACAACTTTTCCTGGCGGGCAACCAAGTTCATTTGTTTCTGTATAAATCACCGATGCAAAAATCTTAGGATCGGAAAGTGATTCAACCTGATAAATTTTCTCTTTGTAAAAAGCACAATCTTTGTCGTCTTCAATAAACGCGCTGACGGCAACACGATAGAAATTTCCACGATTAACTTTAATTGTTTCTGAATAATTTTCCCTACCGGAAAAAGGATTATCTGTTGAATGTTTCCAGTCTGAAGCTTTAAAAATTTTGTAATTCAACTGGTAGTAAACCGGGAGAAGTTTTGGATTTTCTAAAGCTTCATTGATAGCATTCCAGCTGACAGTAAGATTATTCCTGTATTTGTCGTTTGCAATATTTGATTCTGAAATTGTAAATTCCGGTATGCTTAAATCACCGATTGTGGAATATTCAACATGGCTAGAAACGTGTTCTGCATACTGATACTCATTTTCAAAAGTAGTAAATAATTCAAACTCATATTTTTTTCCAGGAAGAAGATTTTCTATTTTAATTGGACTGGAACTGCTGCGGGCAAGTATTTGACTATGACCTTTCTGTCTGATTGCATAAACCGGATTAAGACCAAATTTTTCATTTTCCTCAATTGGCTCAAAAGAAAGTTCAATGGATTTTCTTCCAACTTTTAAAAGCTCAATATTTACTGGTGGATTTAACCCCATTGTGCTGAACTCCTGAACAAAGGAACTGTTTACCGATGAACATTCTGCATCATCCAGATATTTATATGTAAGAGTTCCCACAAGCTGCAAAGAATCTTTACCAAAGTGATAGCCCGGGTATAAATTTCTGAGCAGGAGAGAATTTGTTTGTGAAGATGCAATTTCTTTTTTACTGTTGACTTCGATAAGAGAAAGTGAAAGATTTTCTGACTGGTCAATTTCAACGTTAACTTGAATTGATGCCTGTGTCTGAGTTGAACTTACATCCAGCTGCCCAATTATAAATTTTTTTGTAGTAGCAATGAATACATGACTTTTTGGTCCATTTAAATTTCCGTCGATGCCATAAACTCTAAAAAAGGAATCACTGTTTTCCTGAAGTCCAGTAATTTTAATACTGTTAGTTGTGGAAATTATTTTACGGAGAATTTTTGATTCAGGCAAAATTGAATCAAGCTGCTCAATTACGTATGAACAGCACAAATCATCTTCTGGCCAGAAAAGAGTTGCAGTTGTAAAACCAGTTTGAATTTGAATTTCTGAAGCTTCTATCAGGTTGATGGAGGGTGAAATTTGAATTTTCTTAGAAGTGCTTTCAACCAAATCAATGGCGATTTTATACCAGTAAGATTCCAGACTTTCTACATCTGTGTCTACAAAATAAGTTTTTGAATAATCACTTTGAATTTCCTTAATCAAAGTGAAGTTTTTATTATCAGAGCTTTTAAAAATTTTAATTGATTCAACTTCGTTTGCAGGCCATTGACTCCAGCTGATTTTTGCACCGGTTTCTGTATCCGATTGATAATTTGTAACTTCCCATTCAGGAATTTCAATCTGGCTAGTTTTAACAACAATCTGTGAATATTCAGCAATTGTTTTTCCCTGCAGAACAAAAGAAATCTTAACTAAATATTCAGTGGAAGAATTTAAATTTGTAATCAAAAATGAATTAGAAGAAATAGTTTTGCTTAAAATAAAAGTTTCTTTTCCGTCTTTAATTTGATAAATGGACAAAGAATAATCAGAAACAACTTCCTGTTTATTCCATGAAACATAAATTGAACTCATAGTAACATACTTACTTTCAAGCCCAATTTCCTGATCAGTAAGTGGGATTTCTACAGGCGGTTTTTCTTCTGGAATGTAATCCGGATTAAAATGATTTGAGCAGGAAACAATTAAAAAAATAAATAACGGAATAATTGCAAAATATTTCTTCATATTAAAATTATCTCACACTTTTGTAGAAACTCAACATTAAAAACAAAAATTTATTAATTTTTTTCTATATAATATGATATAATTATTTACATGAAACATTTTGGTAAATCAATTTTTTTATTTATTTTATCCAACTGTGCTCTGGTTTTTGCCAATGACCTTGATTTGATTTTTGATACTGGCTCTGTTGCAGAAACAGTCATCACAGTTAATAAGGAAGACTGGGACACTCTTTGCCAGAATTACAAAGGAAAGGAACAGGTTAAGGCACAAATTGAATTTCACAAAAAAATCTGCACTTCTAAAAATGGGGAAAACAATTCAGTTTCTGTTGATTTTAATCTGCAGAACATTGGAATTAGATTCCGGGGGAACACAAGCCGTAAAATTCCTATCAGCAAAGAAACGGGAAAACCTTACCAAAGACATTTTGCAATTGATTTTACAGAATTTCAAAACCAAAATAATCAGATGCTGCCAGAAAACTTAAAAGGCTTTGATCTAAAATGTTTTAAAGGCGATGGAAATTTCTGCCGTGAAATTTTAAGCTATAATTTTCTGCGGGAATGCGGAGTATGGACTGCACCAAGAGCCGGTTACACTCACCTGACATTAAAAATTCAAGATGGAAACACTTCTAAAATTTTTGATTACGGAATTTATTCAATGATAGAAGAAGTAAACACAAGTTTTTTAATTGATCGAACAAAAAACAATCAATTTGAAAGTTCAAAAGGAAACCTCTTTAAATGTTTCTGGCCTGCAAAACTTAACCTGGAAAAAGGAAAACTTAAAGGATCAGTTGGAGTAGAAGAAAACTCCTACACTTTAAAAAATCACAAGAAAGAAATTCAGACAGCAACAACAGACCTGGAAAGCTTTGTAACTGTTTTAGAAACAAATGATTACAACTCTTTCCAGAAATTAACAGACACAGATCTGCTTCTTAGAACACTGGCTGCAGAAATCATCGTTGGTAACTGGGACAACTACTGGATTAACGGAAATAATTTTTACATCTACTTTGACAAATGCAAAAAAAATCCTGGACAGAAGTTCTATTTAATTCCATTTGATCTTGATAACACATTGGGTTCAAGCTGGGCAAATAATGATCCTTCCAACAGTTCCCCAGAATGCTGGTTTAATAATAATCTTGCAAAAATGCTTTTAAGCAAACCATATAACGTAAAAAAACTCCACAAGTATCTTCTTGAATTTTCCGGCCCTAAATCTTTATGCAGTAGAGAAAATGCAGCAGAAAAAATTCTTCAGTACCAGAAAATGATTGAACCTTACATTAACACTCAGGATATTGATTTTGAAAACGAAAGCTACACCATTAATCACTTTGAAGATATTGTTCATCCTGGTTCACGTTATCAGGAAATCAAATTACTTTCCGGAGACAGCAAAACAAATTTCTTTGAAGCAAAACGGGAATCAATTTTAAATTTTATAAATTCCCAGGATTCAAAAATAATAAATATCAAAAAGTAATAAATTTAAATCTTTAATTATTATTTATAATTTAGTATAATTTTTTTAGGAGTATTACATTGAAATTAACAAAAAAATTCATTAATTCAGCAGTAACCGCAATTATAATATTAAGCACAGTTGTTCTAACCGGCTGTCCAAAAATAATAGATCCAGAAGACTCTCCAGGAACAGGTGGTACAACAGATCTTCCCGGCAATGACACAGACCCAGGATTTACTGGCACTCGTTCAGAAGCGTTAGACTTTATTTTTAGCACAGAATCAGTTGCAGAAACAGAAATCACAATTTCAAAATCAAGCTGGCAGGAATTACTTGAAGGCTACGAGGACAACAATTACTCTCAAGCAAATTTTAAGTTTTCAAAAACAGTTAACGGCGTAACCTATACTCAGGAAATTTCCAACATTGGAATTCGATTCCGTGGAAATACAAGCCGCATAAATCCAGTTTCTCCAATAGAAGGAAAATATTTTCAGAGACATTTTGCACTGGACTTTGATAAATTTACACCCGTTACAGAACCAGAGAAAAAACTTTTTGGAAGTGCAAAAGGTTACGACCTTAGATGCTTTAAAAACGATGGAAACTTTTGCCGTGAAATACTTGCCAATAACTTTGCAAGAGAATGCGGAGTCTGGACTGCACCAAGAGCAGGTTTTACTCACTTAACAATTAAAGTAGTAGACGGTAAAAACGTAAGAACACTGAATTTTGGAATTTACTCAATGCTGGAAGAAGTTGGCAAACAGTTCCTTAAAGAAAGAACAGAAACAGAAAACGGCGGAACACTTAATGGCAACGGCGGATATCTTTTAAAAGGTTACTGTGGAGCAAATCTTACTACAGACAGCGCAAAACCTGAAAATATTTCAGTAGACCTGGAAACCCCATATCGGCTTAAAACAAACAAGACCGATATTTCAACAGCACAGACACTTCTTATTGATTTTGCAAATGTTCTTGAATCTGGAGATTCTACTCAAATTGGTGCAAACATTTCGGAAGACCTTACAATCAGAGCTTTGGCATGTGATGTAATTTCAGGTGGATGGGATAACTACTGGAATAATGATGGAAACAACTGTTACTTCTACTTTGATGAAGTAAGCACAAACGGCATCAACAAGTTCTACTATATTCCTTACGACCAGGACAACACATTCGGTTCAAGCTGGACAATTAATCCTGCAACAGAAAATATTTCAACATGGACTAATAATCCTCTGGCAAAAGCATTGTTAAAAAAAGAAGAAAATGTAAAATTGTTCAAAAAATACCTCAACGAATTTTCTGGCTCATCAGGATTAAATGCAGACAGAGCGAAAACAATTATTACAAAATGGCAGAAAATGATTGAACCATACATTTTGTCTGATGATATTGATTTTAACATGTCTGGTGAAACAAAAGATCCCAAATCTTATACTTACAACAAATTTGTAGATGAAACAGCACCTGGTTCAATATTTAATAACATCAAATTACTTTCCGATGATGAATCATCTAACTACTTTAAGTTAAAGAGAAAAGCAATCGAAAATTATATTGGAATAATTACAGAACCAACACCAGCCCCTGAACCAGATCCAACATCTTATACATTGCCACCAATTTATGTTATGGGCGACAACCAATACTGGAATGTTAGATTCTCAAAATCGATTTTTCAAATTCCAGATGATCACATTGGTGAGTTCTATATTCGTGGAGAAATGACCGGATGGCAGATTGATGAAAACTGGAAATTAACATACGCAGAAAACACAAAAGAGTATTTTTTACCAGCTATTAATATTACAAACCTTGCAGAAGGAACAAAATACAAAATTTATGACAAAACAACCGATAAATGGTACGGCTACAATAACCTTACTCTGCCAGTTCGGGATTTTTACAAAGCAAATGACTCAGATCATAACTTTGTAACTTACCTAGACAGAACATCCTATAATTAATAATTGAATAAAAAAAGCCTGATAAGTTAAGTGCTCCAATGAGAAGTGCACCACCTATCAGGCTTTTTTTTTATTTTACAGGATTAATATACACCAAGAATCTGTGTAAGTTTTTCTTTACCGATAATCTTAAAGAAACTTGCCAGACGTGGTCCCTGTTCTTTACCAATCAAAGCTTTGTAAGTTGCAGTAAAGAGCTGCTTTGGTTCAATTCCGTTGTTTGTTGCAACAGCGTAAATTTCCTGTCCCAAAGATTTTTCGTCTAAGTCGTCCATTTTTGGAAGAACATTTGATGCAATTTCCTGAATGCATTTTACTTCAACTTCTGCAAGACCATCTGCTTTGCTGCCATCAGTAATAAGAGCAAACTTAAATTCTTCCGGAGCAAATTCAGTAACCCAAGTCCATGCACATTTTGCACGGGCACGGATATAATCTTTCTGATCTTCCGGAACTTTCTGATTTTCCAGAACTTTTTCTACATCACCAGAATATGTCTGGAGCAATGTTGTAAGAAGTCTGAACGGAATCTGCATTGGCATTTTTTCTGGAATGTTTTCTACCTGACTGAGCTGCCACAAACGTTTTTCCTTGAGAAGAATGTCATCATTTTTTGCTTTATCAAGACCAAATACAATGCGTTCAGTTTTATCATACGCTTCGTACATGGCAATAACATCAATGTCAAAGCTAACAGCAAATTCGTGGTCAACTTTATTTGATGCAAAAATGTAGCGGAGAACTTCCGGCTGATAAATAAGAAGTGCATCCGGCAATGAAATAACTTTTCCGCTTGATGAACTCATTTTTCCAGTAAGACCTTTAAGAGAAACAAAGTCGTACTTCATTGTAACTGGAGCGTCCCAGCCGTAAACTCTTTTTGAAACAAGTTTAGCAGTATCGTAACTTCCGCCAGGACTTACGTGATCTTTTCCACCTGGTTCAAATACAACTTTTTCTTCGTTCCATCTCATTGGCCAGTCAACACGCCAGCCCAGTTTGAATTCTTTTGAAGTGCGCAGGTCACCAGTTTCTTCATGGCCACAGTTACGGCACTTGTAAGAAATTTTATATTCACCATCGTAATCTGTAATATCAGTTTCGTCGTGATTACATTTACAGCAGAATGCAGCTACCGGCCAGTACTTGTCTTCCGGCTTCATTTTATGAGCATCGTCCCGATATTCATTAAGGCACTGCTTAATAACTTCACGATTCTGCATAGCCTTTTTCATTCCTTCTGCATATCTGTTTGCACGGTAACGGCTTGCCTGATAAAGGAATTCAGGTTTAATACCTACACGTGGAAGCTGAGTTTCAATATCAACTTCATGATGGCGTGCATAGTTTTCGTCACGTCCAAATGTATCTGGAACCAAAGTAATTGGAAGCCGCAAATATTTTTCCAGTTCTTCAGGTTTTGGCATATTCTTTGGAACTTTGCGAAAAACATCGTAGTCGTCCCAGGAATAAATAAAGCGAACATTTTTTCCACGGGAACGCAATGCTCTAACAACTAAATCAACAGTAATAATTTCACGGAAATTTCCGAGGTGAACAGTACCACTTGGTGTAATACCAGAAGCACATGTGTAAGATTCAAGATCACCTTTTTCTCTGATAATTTTGTCTGCCTGGATATCTGCCCAGTGACACAATTCTTTTGGTCTTTCGTTTGTCATAGTAAATTGATTATAAATGTTTTGCGTAATTTGTGCAATTAGTAAACTTTAGTTAAAGTTTAAAGAAAATGGGAATCCTACAGCCAGACCGAAATCAAACATATCCCCGAACTGTCCATTTATATCAAACATAATATTTCGACAATAGAAATTGAAAGTTACATATTTAAATGCGTAAGTTGTTCCCATATCAAAAGCAAATTTATAACCGATTGGAGAAGTTTTATTTCCTTGTAAAAAAAACAAATCATAAACAGGATATAAAATTAAACTAAGTCCATTCAAGTGATTTTTTTCTTCATTAAAAATAAAATTGACCCCTACTCCACCAGTAAAAGACAAACTGTAAAATTCTGTAAATGAAAATGAATGTCCCAGAGATGCACTGCCAAGAAAATAAACAGGTCCCACATTTGCAAAAGTTCCCCTTAATTCCAAATCAGAGTGATAACCAGAAGCAGCAGGAGTTTCATTCCACCAGTTAGAAAGTGAATGTCCACCATTGGCAAGTTGCAGCAAACTTGGAGTATGATACTGAACAATAAAATCGTAACTTCTCGCAAACAATGGAAAACTTAACAGCAAACAAATTGATAATATTAACTTTTTCATGATTTAATCCTTTATTTATTATAAAAAAATTACATAAATCAACTTTTAAATAATTTTTTAATTAATTTCTAGGCACAAACAACCAGAATGGGGAATTCATCAGCTGGACATTTCCTTTGATTACTGAATCTTCCATGCTGCCAGGATAATCTTTGGAAATTTTTGCGGCAAATTCTTCTTCTGATGTAAGATACCAGAGTGCAAAAAGAATCTGAGGGCGCACATCTTCCATTGAATCCATAAGTGCATAAGCATTTAAGAGAGCAATACTGTCTTTTGTTTCTTCCACATTTTTTGCTTTGCACAGAGAACTCCACACAGAATATAGATTTACATGAGCAAGAATATTTTTGTCTGTAGAAGAGCGGACTGCACTGTTCAGATACAAATCTGCGTTTTCAAAATCACCGGCACAAAGCAAAGCTCTTACAGCGCAAAGTACAAGTTTTTCGGGACTTACTTTTTCCATTCCTTCTGCATCACCGGCTTTCATTCCAGCGGCCTGAGCGTAAAGGCTTCCGGCACTTTTATAATTTCCAGTTTGTTCTTCAAGAGTAGCGGCAAAATACAGAAGGCTTCGTTTGTCACTAGGTGTGGCTGCTTTTTCTAAATTTGATTTTATATAATCAACTGCATCCTGAACACTATCTTTTTTTATTGCTTCAGCTTTGAATTGAACTGCACTCTGAGAAAAAATAAAAACACTTGAAAAAAGCAAAACTGCAGTGCTTAAAAATAATTTTTTCATATTTCCTCCAATTAAATTGCAATTCATTTATTCAGCAAAGGAAATTTCTTGAACTTTTTTGAATCAGTTTCTGGCGTAACTTTATCGGCTCCAGATTTTTCTGATTCTTCCTGAACAGATTTATCAGCCTGATTTTCTGTTGATTCAACTTTTGAAGCTTGTGCTTTTTCCGGCTGATTATTTTTTTCTACCGGGGCTTTTTTTTGTTCGGATTTTGATTTTAATTCAACTTTATGATTCTTTACTTTTGACTGTAACTTTTCTGTTTCTTTTGCAGCCTTCTCTTCCTGCTTCCTGATTTTTAAAAGCAGCTTCTCTTCTATTGATTTCTTTGATTTATGATCTGCAAACATACAAAATGGAATTGTAATTATAACACCAAAAATAAAAGAACCCAGAATAACGCCAACTACCGGCAACTGTTCAAAAGTATGAAAAAACCAGACATCAGTGTTGTTCCCTAAATTAAAACCTGTAACAAGAGCAACAAAAACTGTAAGAATAATTCCCGATATTAATTTAAATGGCATATTCAACTCCCCAAAAAAGTCAAGAAGATTGTTTCAACAATTGATTGACTTTTTATTAATAATAAGTTTGCAACGCAAACTTTAGGTAAGATAAAGTCGCGCTATTTTAGCGGCTTTAACTTACACTCCCCTAATTTACAATTGTACCACGGAAAGTATTCCCGTTAAGCACATCAAGTTTTACATTCACAAATTTTCCAATCATTGATTTATCGCACAGGAAAACAACGCTTTCGTCACGTTGAGTTTTTCCTAATAGTTCGGATTCGTTATCACGACTCACACTCTGAACCAAAACCTTTTCTACATTGCCAACTCGTTTTGCCATTTCTTCACTGGTGATTACAAGCTGCAAATCAATAATTTTCTGCAAGCGGGATTTCTTTTCTTCAACATCAATCTGATTTTCCATTGTTGCAGCAGGTGTTCCATCACGGAGATTGTAATAATACATAAATGCACTTTCATAACGGACAGTTTTCATCAAATCAAGAGTAAGTTCCACATCCTGCTCAGTTTCACCAGGAAATCCTATCATAATATCAGTTGTTAAACTTACATCCGGAATTTCTTTTTTGATTCTTTCTACCAATGCAAGATAATCCTCACGGCTGTACCTGCGATTCATCTCTTTTAAAATCCTGCTTGATCCATGCTGAACCGGAAGATGAATATGATGGCACAAACGATTTTCTTCTGCAATAACTTTAATCAACCTGTCACTTAAATCTTTTGGATGACTTGAAACAAACCTTACCCATTCAATACTTGATTTTGTTTTATCAAGATGACGGCAAATTTCTGTAAGCAATCCCGGAAAATCAAGATCACTGCCGTCTACATTTCCATGATAGCTGTTAACATTCTGACCAAGAAGTGTAATTTCTTTAACGCCATATCCAGAAAGTACATCCAGCTCTTTTAGTATTTCATTTAAATTGCGGCTTACTTCACGCCCCCGGACATAAGGAACAATACAATAAGTGCAGAAATTATTACACCCATGCATAATTGGAACAAAAGATGTAAAACTTCCCTGCTCGTAACTTAGTGAACTGAACTCATATTTTATATCGTCATTAAGTTCTCCAGGCTCTGAATTAGTTTCTATTTCCTGAATGATTTTTCCAAACTGACCTTTTGCAAAAGTTCCCACTACATAGTCAATTACAGGATAATCTTTTTTAAGTGAATCAAGGAGACGTTCTGCCATACATCCCATAACAATAACAGTTAAAGGTTTTGCACCATTTTTAACATATTCGGCAGCAATTTCAAGAGACTTCTGTTTTGCCTTTGGATCTCCTGAGCGCAGTTGCTTTAATCCCTGGAAATATCCAAGCCGACCAAAGATTCTATTTTCTGCAGTTGCTCTGACTGAACAGGTGTTAATAATAACTGCATCTGCTTTCTGAACATCATCTGCTTTTGTCCAGCCTCTGGCAATAAACATCTGTTCGGCAGCAGCACTTTCTGCAATATTCATCTGGCAGCCGTAAGTTTCAAAAAAATAAGTCATCATTTCTCTCCAAATTAATTTTGCCCGTCAAAAGAAGTAAAAGCGTAAGCATTATGATTGTGAATGCTTTCGAAATTTTCACACTCAACAGAAAATGTTGCAAATGGTTTCTCTGAACCTTTAAAATTTTTTAACCCAAGATAAACTTCTCTAACCACATCTTCTACAAATCTTGGATTATCATATGCAGCTTCTGTAACAAATTTTTCGTCCGGTCGTTTTAACAGACTGTAAAGACCACTGGATGCAGAATTTTCTATTACTTTGATTACATCTTCAATCCAGAAAAAACTTGTATTCTGCAATTTAACAGTAACAACACCACGCTGATTATGAGCACCTCTTTCACTAATTGCTTTAGAACAGGGACATACAGTTGTAACAGGAACTTTTGCCTTAATGAAGAATTTTTTCTCAGTGGCGCTTACTTCTCCTTCATAAGTTAAAATATAGCTCATCATTCCTTTTTCTCCACTAACAGGAGCGGCTTTTTCTATAAAAAACGGAAAGGTCATTTTACAGAATGCTTTTTCTGCATCAAGATTATTCCTGATTTCTTCAAGCATACAGAGAAAATTCTTCATACTCAAATTCTGATGATACTTGTGAAAAATATCAACAAATCGACTCATGTGAGTTCCTTTGTAATTGTGAGGAAGATTTACAAAAAGATCAACTGTGGCTGTAGTAAACTGGAATCCCTTTTCTTTATCAAGAACCTTTACCGGATACTCCAATTTTTTTACACCAACTTTATTCAGAGGAACTTCTCTTGTATCAAGAGTATTCTGTATGTCTATCATGTAACCTATCCTACTTTAATTTTTTATTTTGTTCAATGTAGAATTATGACAGTTCAAAAGCACCAGTATACAGTTTATAGTATCGGCCTTTTTGTGCCATCAACTGATTATGATTACCACGTTCAATAATATTTCCTTTTTCGAGAACGATTATTACATCCGCATTTCTTACAGTAGAAAGACGATGGGCAATTACAAAAACAGTTCTGCCGTCCATTAACGAATCCATACCTTTTTCTATAAGATGTTCAGTACGGGTATCGATTGAACTTGTGGCTTCATCAAGAATCAAAACTGGAGGATCAGCAATAGCGGCTCTGGCAATAGCAAGAAGCTGTCTCTGCCCCTGACTAAGACTGTCACCATCTCCAGTTATCATAGTATCATACCCTTTAGGCAAATGAAGAATAAAATTTTCTGCATTTGCAAGACGGGCGGCATTTTCTACCTGTTTATTGCTGGCTTCAAGATTTCCGTATCTGATGTTTTCACGGATTGTGCCTGTAAAAAGATGTGTATCCTGAAGAACCATTCCAAGACTTTTTCTAAGTGAATCTTTCTTAATCTGGTTGATTGGAATTCCATCGTAGGTAATTGTTCCCTTATTTTCTTCTATATCATAGAATCTGGTAAGGAGATTGGTGATTGTAGTTTTTCCAGAACCAGTTGAACCTACCAGCGCAATTTTCTGGCCTGGTTTAGCATGAAGACTAATGTTATGCAGAACTTCTTTTTCCGGAACATAACCAAAACTTACATTTTCAAAAACAACATCACCGTTAAGGGGTTTTAACTCAGGATTATCAGGAGTTCCACCGGTAAGCTTCCATGCCCACTGTTCTGTGTTCATAAAAGTTTGCAGGATTTTTCCTTCATTTGTTTTTATTGCAGTAACAAGTTCAACCTTTCCCTGGTCCAGTTCATTTTTTTCATCAATTACTTTAAAAATTCTTTCTGCACCAGCCAGTGCATTTAAAATTCCATTAAACTGCTGGCTCATCATTGTAATTGGACGGCTAAAACTTCTTGTATACTGCAAAAAGGCTGCAATACTTCCCAAATCCATTCTGCCGCTTATCACCATAAGTGCTCCACAGATTGCAATAATTGCATACTGAATGTGACTTAGGTTTCCCATAAGAGGCATTAAAATATTTGCATAAGTATTTGCCTTTGTTCCCGATTTGCAAAGTTCATCATTAAGAGCCTGGAACCCGTCTATAACAAAGGCTTCACGGTTAAACACTTTTACAACTTTCTGGCCTTCAATCAACTCTTCTATATAACCGTTTACCTTTCCCAGATTCTGCTGCTGCAAACGGAATGCACCTGCACTTTTTTTCCCAATAGCTGCTGCAATAAACATCATAAAGATAATTGTAACAACCATGATTAAAGTTAAAACCGGGCTCATAATAATCATCATCACAAAAACACTGATTACGCTTACAATTCCACTGAACATCTGAGGCACACTCTGGCTCATCATATCGCGGAGGGTATCAACATCATTTGTGTAGAGACTCATAAGTTCACCGTGAGTGCGGCTGTCAAAAAATTTTAATGGCAGCAATTCCATTTCAGAAAACAAATCATTCCTGATTCTGAATAATGTTCGGCTGGAAATATAAAGCATAAGTCTTGCATTTAACCAGCTGGCAAAAGCACCAAAAGCAAAAATACAAGCCATAACCGCAAGCATTTTTAGAAACGGTAAAAAATCAACAAAACTCAGAACTTCACCACTTCTGGCACGATTAAATAAAGGAACAATATAATTATTAATTGCCGGTTTAAGTAAAGAATCACCTAAAACACCTGCTCCACTGCTACAAAGAACTGCCACAAAAACAATAAGCAGAAATCCTCTGTATTTTCCCATATAACTAATAAGGCGGCCAATTGTCTTCCACACATTTTTTGGTTTTTCTATTGGTCCCATTCTTCTTCCCGGACCTGCCATCAGTCTGCCTCCTGTCCGCTTCCTGCCAGCTGACTTTCGTAAACTTCACGATAAATTGAATTGTTTTCCATAAGCTGAGCATGAGTTCCTGTGCCGGAAATTTTACCGTTATCCAAAACAATAATCTGATCCGCATCCTGAACACTGTTTATACGCTGAGCAATAATCAGTTTTGTAGTTTGTGGAAGACAATTTTTTAATGCACTTCTGATTCTTGAATCGGTTGCTGTATCAACTGCACTGGTTGAATCATCAAGCACAAGAATTTTGGGTTTCTTTAAAAGAGCTCTGGCAATACACAGTCTCTGTTTCTGACCGCCACTTAAATTAACTCCACCCTGACCTAAATCTGTATCATAACCTTTTGGGAAAGCTTCAACAAACTCATGGGCATCACTGGCTATACATGCAGTTCTGATTTCTTCATCAGTGGCGTTACTGTTACCCCATTTTAAGTTTTCCTTAATTGTACCACTGAACAAAACATTTTTCTGCAAAACCATACTTACACTGTCCCGAAGAACTTCAAGGTCGTAGTCTTTTACATCAACACCGCCAACTGTAACGCTTCCTTCAAGAGTGTCATAAAGCCGGGCAATTAAACTCACCAAAGTTGATTTAGACGAACCGGTGCCGCCAATAATTCCGTAAGTTTTACCACTTTCCAGCCTTAAGTTGATATTTTCCAGAACACAGTTTGATTTCTGATGATTGTAGCTGAAGAAAACATTTTTAAACTCAACACTGCCGTCTGCCACATTTTTTACTGGAACTGCAGGATTTTTAATTTCACTTTCTTCATCCAATACTTCCACAATTCTGCTGATACTTGCACGGCTAATAATAAGCATAACAAGCATCATGGAAAGCATCATAAGACTCATAAGAATCTGTGTAATATATGTAATAAAACTGATTAATTCACCAGTCTGCATTTTTCCTTCAACAATAAAATTTCCGCCAAACCAAAGGCCAGCAATTATACAGCCGTAAACAACAAACTGCATTAATGGAAGGTTTAAAATAATAATACGTTCTGCCTTAACCTGAGTATCTCTTACAGCAGCGGAAGCATCTTCAAATTTTTTATCTTCAAATGGAACACGAACAAAACTTTTTACAACTCTGATTGCAGTTAAGTTTTCCTGAACAATTGAATTCATTTTGTCGTACTGCCCAAGCATTGCTTTAAACCGAGGATGAGCCTTAATAGAAATAAAAGCAAGACAAACTGCAAGAATTGGAATTACAGTAATAAAAATCAGAGAAAGTTTTGCATTTAGCTTAATTGCCATAAAAGTTCCGCTTACAAGCATAAATGGAGCCCTCACAAGTCCTCGTATTACCATTTGATACGCATTCTGAGCATTTGTAACATCAGTGGTAAGACGAGTAACAAGTGAAGAAGTAGAAAACTTGTCTATGTTTCCAAAAGAAAAACTCTGAACCTTTTCAAAAAGCTTTCGGCGCAAATTACGGGAAAAGCCCAGGGCACCTACTGCACTTAGTCTGGCACCCAAAACACCAAAACTCAGGCTCAAAAGAGAACAACCGGTCATAATAAGACCAAGTTTACAAACATAATTTATATCGTGGTTTGCAATTCCCACGTCAATAATCCGGGCCATAATTAAAGGCAAAACCGTTTCCATCACAACTTCACCAATCATACTGAATGGACTTGCAACAGAAGCGGCTTTGTATTTTGTTTCAAGGCCCTGTAAAATTTTCTTTAACCAGGACATTATAATAATTTAAATTAAGACATCAAATCAGCAAGATTTTTAACGAATCTTTCTGAAGTATATTTTGTAATATAGAACATGAATGGAAGAGTGTTGCATGAGCACAACTTTCTGTTTTCATCAGCATCGTTGTAAATTGTAACAACATGTTCCCTTCCGTCAACTGTAACAAAAATTGTGGCAAAGGGAATCTCTTCAGGAATTGTCATATCATCTTCTGCCCAGGAACTGGCTTTAAGAGTAAGCATACCTTCTGTCCAATCGTGAACTTTTTCCTGATCAAGCAGTGTTCGTGCAGCAGTTGCATTGTTTTCTGCAATTTCCCACATTGAACCGTTTTTCTTAAGAGAAAAATTTTCTTCACCTTTAACAACTTTTACAGCAGTAATAGAATCGCCGTCCCAGATTGTTGAGCTTCTTATGCTTTCTGTACTTGTATTAAACAGAGAGTTCAACCCGCCGCCAGCAAGAGCTACAGAATTTTTTGAATCAACAGTTACATAACTCTGTTCACCGCCGGCACTTGATTTACCAATGTTCAAAGTACGCAAAACAGTTGAATCTTTATAAGCTGTAACCTTAATTGCCGATCCATCTTCCAGACCATAACGGTCCATAGTTCCGGCAGCATTTTTTGCAACAGTTCCCAGAAGTTTAATTTCTTTAATTCCAGAAACAAGATTTTTTGTTTTTGCTGCATCAGCGGAATACATTTTCTGTCCAACATACCATGCAGAATCCTTATAAGTAAGTTCTACAGTTCCGTTAGAATTTTCAATAACAATTTTATCTGGAGTTGAATCCAGCTTAAGAATTTCAACTTTACTTTTACCAGTAAAACACAACTGCAGAATATAAATCAACGCAAGAGCTGCGGCAACTGCAAGAAGAACAATTTTCTTTACAGGAAGTTTAATTTTTGTTTCACTCATTATTTTTTCCTCATAATGTTTTCAATTTCACGACTATCTTTTGGGTCATACTTCATGCGGATATTTTTCCTATGTTTCTGACGGATTAAGAGAACAATAAGCCCCGCAACTGCAACAAGTACTGCAAGACCAAACTGGTTAAAGTATTTTGCAAACACAGCAAATCCGCCCTTAATTTTTCCGCTGTCAAGACTGTTCAAAGAAAGGTTCTTTGTTCTCATCAAACAGTAATCACCATTGCCGTTCATATAATCAACTGTATTGCGAACAAAACTTACTGCCTGTGGTCTCATACTTTCCGGCAAATACTGAGGATTTGTAACATAAGAACATGGGCTTACATAAATTTTTCCGCTTCTTACACTTTTTGCCAGATGGTTAGTACTCTTAATTTTTGATTTATCCTGATTTTCTGCAACAGGGTTATAATCAAATGCACTTGTAAATTTTCCTTCAACAAGAACAGCAAGATCGTAAGATTTTTCTGTTGATTTATCCTGTGGAGGATTAATGTAGCGAGGATCAAGAATAACACCGTCTTTCATAGTCCATGCTTCATTTGAAGTTTTTGCAAGAGAAGTTACTTTTACCCCCTCCATTCCACGAGCCTTAGTTGCATCAACTGTACCAGACTGGAGGAAAATCAGATTGTTGAGATTCTTTGTAATTACATTTTTCTTATCCAGTGAGTTCTGTTCCAGAAGTGGAGCATAGTAAAAGTTGAGTTTTCCATATCCCTGCTGAGCACCAATAAAACATTTTTCATCCATTACAAAATGCTTTGGAAGTTCAACACCATAATGATTCAGAAGATTATCAAGTCCAGTGTTGATTTCTTCATACTGAGGCATCTGTCCGTAATACTGCTGCTGTGCGCTTTCATCCTGTTCAAGTGGATCAACATAACAGATAAGGTTTCCGCCTTTCATAAGGAACTGGTCAATTTTATAAAGTTCTGCATCTGTGAAACTTGTTTTTGGACCATTAATAATAATGCTTTCCATTTCTGACGGAATATCAACTTCTGCAAGGTTAAGAGGAACAAGAGTGTACATATCATCCATAATTGATCTGTATGCACCAGCACCTCTCTGGTCGTCGTAAATATCACCTTCACCATGGCCTGTAACATATCCGATTTTATTTGTACGGCTTACAAGACTCTGGAGGTTAGCAGAAAGATTGTCTTCAAGATTATCAAGCCCCGAAATAGCATAAGAGAAAATCATATTTACCATTTCCATTGGAATTACGCGGAAATTTTCTCCATATTCCATAACAAGACCAATAATTCCGGAACCGTCTGAACCGTCTTTATTCTTCCAGTTGATTAACTGCAAACCATATTTGTCGGCCACAGCTTCCATTATTTCTTTATCCGGATCAATTTTATTGAATTCAATGCGATCAAGATTCTTTTTGTTCAATGTGCTGTATGCTTCCTGAACCTTTGAATCAATCTGGTCAAATCCAGCAATTCTAAAGTTTTTAAGTTCTTCGCTCTTATACAAAGTAAGATTAACTTTTCCGTCCAGACCGTTCATAATATTGGCAGTAGAAACAATCTTGCTGATAGTTGTAGTAATATCATATTCAAGACCGCTGGTAGAAGCAATTCTGTCCAGTTTTTCAATCTGGTCTGCATAAACAAAAACCATACCCATATAGGCATTCTTAAAATTTGCTTCGTTGTTTTTTACTTCCTGAACCTGAACCTGTTCAAGCCCGTAACCGTTTGCCATTTTTACACTTTCCGGTTTGTTCATGTCAAAGTATTCATAGGCAAAATTACTGCTGGCAGCATTTTTATATTCAACAAGAATATCTTTTACATACTGGTCAACACTTGAATATGGTGCCGGAAGATTGTCTGTAAAGAATACTTTTACAGTAAGAGGTTCTTCAATTGTCTTTACAGCATCTTTACTTACCTGACTCAAAGAATAACTTTTTGGCCCAGTAATATCAAATCGCTTATATCCACGAATGCTTACAAGATTAAGAAGCACAAGGATAATTACGAACAGTGCAAAATCACTTCGGGAACCTTTAAGCCAGTTGAGGATTGATGTCCAGGCTCCATTTTTCTTATTCATTTTATCACTCATTTTATTCTCCAGATTATCCGCGTTTTGCGTTTTCTACAGTTCTTACGGTAAGACCAAAGAACAAAGCAGTTAAAGTAAGGAAATAAACCAAATCCCTGGTATCTACAATTCCCCGGGAAATTGAATCAAAATGGCTTGTGGCACTAAAGAATGTAAATATTCCCACCAGTCCGCTTGGAATTAAACGGATGAACATTCCCATAAGACACAGACAGATACATATTGCAAGTCCAATAAAAAATGATAGAATCTGATTTTTAGTAACACTTGAAGCAAACACACCAATAGCACTAAAACTTGCAGCCAGAAGAATTGCACCAAGATAGCCTCCAATTATCGGGCCAAAATCCGGGTTGCCAAAAATTGCACATGTTACGGCATAAAACAAAGTTGGAACTAAAAGAACAACACTGCTGATAAAACTTGCAAGATATTTTCCAAGAACAATGTCCATAGAAGTTACTGGCAGAGTTACAAGAGTTTCCATACTTCCGCTTCTTTTTTCTTCACTGAAGATTCTCATTGTAAGAGCAGGAATAAAGAAACTGAATGTCAAAGGCAAAAGTCCAAAGAAATCACGGAGTTCTGCACGTTTAATAAGGAAGAAAGTTGAAAAGAAAAAACTTCCGGCAAAAATCAGGAACAATGCACAGACAATATATGCAATTGGACTTGTAAAATATGCTTTAAGCTCTCTTGCCATAATTACTTTCCAGGCTTTAGGGCTTTTTGTTGTTTGTTTATTACTCATTTTGTTTCCCCTTCTGCAGTAACGCTGCGGAATACATCTTCAAGACTGTTCTTCATCAGTTCGATTCCATAAATACTGATATTTGATTCTGAAGCTTTCTTAAAAATCAAAGGCCGAATTTCTTTTCCCTCTGAAGCACCAACAAATGCACAGACAAGTTTAGTACCGTCTAAAGCAGGTTCATCCTCATCACTTACAGAAACACTGTCTGCACCTTCTACCTGAGAAAGCACATTTTTTAAGTTTTCTGCATCAATTCCACCGGCAGTAACTTTTACGCTTACTGAATGGCCGAACTTTTCTTTAAGAAGATTTGTAGGACTGTCTGCCACTACTTTTCCGCGGCTGATGATAATAACTCTATTGCAGAGCATTTCAACTTCACTAAGAATATGAGTTGAAATAATAACTGTACGAGTCTTTCCGATTTCTTTAATAAGGTCACGAACATCACTAACCTGATTTGGGTCAAGACCGCTTGTTGGTTCATCAAGAATAAGGATTTCAGGATCCCCCATAAGTGCATGAGCCAGACCTACACGCTGCTTGTTACCGCGGCTAAGGTCGTTGATATTTTTGTGCATTACTTCTGTAAGACCACAGGTTTTTGCAAGAGCCGGAACCTTTTCTTTTGGATCCTGGCCAAGCATTGTGGCAATATAATTCAAATAGTCTGCAACAATCATATCACTGTAAAGTGGAGCAGCTTCAGGCATATAGCCGATTTTTCTTTTTGCATCAACTGCATTTTTAACAACATCAAGACCATCGATTTCTACACAACCTGATGTAGGTTCAAGGAATCCCGTAATCATTCGCATTGTTGTTGTTTTACCGGCACCGTTTGGACCAAGAAGGCCAATGATTTCGCCAGTCTGAATAGAAAAGCTTACATCATCCACGGCCCGGAAAGATCCGAATTCCCTGGAGACATTCTTAACTTCAATCATGTTTTACCCCTTAATTTTTATTAACAAGATAATTCATAAAATCCACAAAAAAAACTGAAAATTATGCATATCTATAATATAGAAAAAAACACCAATCGGCAACATTTTGTTACAAAAATTAACAAGAAATTATTTTCCAAGAAATTCCTCAAAATGTATTGACACAAAGCCAGAAAAATAAGACATTACACAAAGATAATATTAATTATTCAAACTTAGTTTTTGGAGTTGTACTAGTGAACGGAAGTGCAGTTTCTATTGACCACGTGTCAAAACATTTCGGATCATTCCACGCATTGGATGACATTAATTTTACAATCAAACCTGGTGAATTCTTTTCACTTCTGGGACCTTCTGGCTGCGGAAAAACCACATTGCTCAGAATTATTGCAGGTTTTGAATTTCCGGATGAAGGAGCTGTTCTTTTAGACGACAAAGACATTGTTCCTTTCCCGCCAAACAAACGGCCTTGCAATACAGTTTTCCAGAATTATGCATTGTTTCCTCATCTTTCTGTATTTGACAACATTGCTTTTCCTCTTAAACTCAAGAAAGTTGATAAAAAAACAATCGAAGAAAAGGTAAAAAAATACGTTTCTCTTGTTCAGCTTGACGAACACATGTACAAAAAGCCAAGCCAGCTTTCCGGCGGACAGAAACAGCGTGTTGCTATTGCCCGTGCCCTCATCAGCGAACCAAAAGTTCTTCTGCTTGACGAACCATTGTCTGCTCTTGATGCAAAATTGCGTTCAAACCTCCTCATTGATCTGGATAATCTCCACGACAAAATCGGAATCACATTTATCTACGTTACCCATGACCAGAGTGAAGCACTGGCTGTAAGCGACAGAATTGCAGTTATGAACAAAGGTCATGTTCTTCAGGTTGGAACTCCATACGAAATCTATGAAAGTCCTGCCACACAGTTTGTAAGTCAGTTTATTGGCGAAACCAACATTTTTGAAAGTACAGTTGTTGAATGTGTTGAACACAAAGAAGAAAGCAAAGATCCAGACTACATGGTAACACTTAACGTTCCTGCTCTTGGCAAACAGGCACCTCTTCCAACAGACAGCCCGGAAGTTGCAGCCGGCGACAAATACATGATGGTTACAGACTACGAAATGACAAAACCTGGCCAGAAAGTAGCATTTACTGTAAGACCAGAAAAAGTGCGCATTACAACAGAAGTTCCTGATGTACACGGTCGCAAAGACATCAACGTATTTAAAGGAATTGTTGAAGAACCGGTTTATACAGGATTCCAGTCAAAATTCTATGTTCGTCTGGAAAACGGTACAATCGTTAAAGTTTACAAACAGCACACAAACTACAACGACGATGGTCCGGAAATTGCTTGGAAAGATGAAGTCTACATCTCTTGGGCTGCAGAAGACGGTTACATCGTTGAGGATATCAATAAATGAGCAAGAAAGACAAAGTTTCCAAATCAACAGAAGAAAAGGAAATCTACAAGCCTCTGAATCCAGGTGCTTTCTACGGATGGCCAATGGGTGCATGGTTCACTTTGTTCTTCGTTGTTCCAATTCTTATTATTCTTCTCTACAGTTTTCTCCAGGTTAATGCCGATTACAAGATTCAGTTCTCAAAAGGACTTTCGCTTAAAGCATACAAATATATGTTCAGCAAGCGCAATGGAATTCTCTTTCTGCGAACTGTATACATTACTCTTGTTTCTACAGCCATTACTATTCTTATTGCACTTCCATGCGGATATGCAATGGCCCGTAGCAAAAACCAGACAACATGGCTCATTCTGATTATTGTTCCATTCCTTACAAACAGCCTTATCCGCATTTACGCCTGGAAAACAATTCTTGGAGAAAGCGGACTTGTTAACCAGATGGGTCTTTTCTTCTACAAACTGTTCCATCATGGGGCCACAGAAGGGTTTACACCGGGAAAATTCATCTATACACAGGGTGCAATTATTCTTGTAAACATTTATCTCTATTTGCCATACGCAATTCTCCCGATTTTTACTGCAGTAGACAGATTCGACTTTAGCCTTCTGGAAGCAAGCCGGGATTTAGGCTGTTCAAAACCACAGTCTATGATTAAAATTCTTTTGCCAGGCATCAAAAGCGGTCTTACAAGTGCCATTATCTTTACACTTATTCCGATTTTTGGTACTTACACAGTTCCTGATCTTGTTGGTGATAAAGACAGTATGATGCTTGGACAGTTTATTTACCAGAAAGCAAAACAGCGGGACTATCCGGTTGCCAGTGCCTTTAGTATGCTCATTACAATTATCAGTATGATTGGTATTATTATTATGCTCAACAACAACCGCAAAGAAGCAGCACTTAAAAACGGAGGCAAAAAATGACACAAAACCCATTTGCAGTTTTTAAGCACAAAAAGCATGGTGAATCAACACGCCACGCAAAACGGGACTGGAAGAAAAGAGCAAAACCCTTCAGCTTTTCAAAACTGGTTTTAGTTTTAAGCGTAATTTTCTTCTTCCTTCCACTTGTTGTAGTTGTTATACTTAGTTTTAACGCTTCAAAAGGCAGCACTTTTACAGAATTTTCTTTTAAATGGTACGGTGAACTTTTTACAGGTTCTGCAAAACTATGGAAAGCACTCTGGAACAGTGTTATTGTAGCATTAATCAGTTCTGCACTTGCTACAGTTCTGGGGTCCCTTGCATCAATCGGAATGGGATGGTATAAATTCAAAGGAAAATCATACATTCAGGTACTTAGTTTCCTCCCGATGATTCTTCCTGAAGTAATTATGGGTGTTTCAATGCTGATTTTCTTCAGCTTGTTAAAGATTCAACCCGGGCTCTTTACAATTATTGTTGCCCACACTACATTCTGTCTGCCATTTGTTTATCTTATGGTTAGTGCCAGAATTGATGAATTTGACTATTCGATTATTGAAGCAAGCCACGACCTGGGTGCCAACGAAATCCAGACATTGTTCAAGGTTATTATACCTGCAATCATGCCTGGTGTTTTAAGCGGCTTTATGATGAGCATTACTATGAGTTTTGACGATTACGTTATTACAAAACTGGTAAGCGGAAGCGGTGTAGAAACTCTTCCAATTTATATTTACAACTCAGTACGTCATGGTGTTAGCCCTGTAATCAACTGCATAAGCTTTATTATGATTATCTTTACAGTAGTGATGACATTATGTTTGCGAAAGAGCCTTAAAAGCTTTGCCGCAGCAAAATAATAATTAAATAAAGTCAATCGATTGTTGCAACAATCTTCTTGACTTTTTATAGGGGGAATAAATGAAAAAAATTATCAGTGCTTTAATTGCCGCATTTGGTCTGTTTGCAATCACATCCTGTGCAAAAGATGACGGAAAAACTTTGTACCTTGCCAACTGGACATATTACGCTCCAGCTGATGTTCTTAAAACTTTTGAAGAAGAATTCGGTGTAAAAGTTATTCTTGAAGAATACGATTCAAATGAAACAATGTACGAAAAGGTAAGCGGCGGTTCATACTACGACATTGTTGTTCCAAGCCAGGACTTTGTAGCTCTTATGATCCGCAACGACGAACTTGCCCCAATCAACCAGGAAATTTTTACAAACAAAATCAACATCAATCCTGAAGTTCTTGCAAAAGCTACATACGACCCGGAAATGATATACGCGGTTCCATATTACTACGGAGCAGCCGGCATTTCTGTTAACAAAACAAAATGTGCAGACTATCCAAGAACATGGGATATTTTTGCAGATAAAAGATTTGCAGGTCACATGAGTATGCTTGACGACGCTCGTGAAGTTATGGGCGACGCACTGGCTCACCTTGGTTTTGACATCAGTTCTACAGACGACACAGAACTTGCTGCAGCAAAAGAACTTATCATGAACCAGTGGAAACCAAACCTTGTAAAATTTGATGCAGACAGTTTTGGAAAAGAATTCAGTGAAGGAAACTTCTGGGTTGTTCAGGGATATCCAGAATGTGTATTTGGCGAAGTCCCAGAAGAAAAATGGAATGAAATCGACTACTTTATTCCAGAAGCAGGCGGTCCTGCATATATCGACAGCATGTGTATCCTCAAAAAATCAAAGCATCAGGAATTGGCAAACCAGTTCATCAACTTTATGCACAGACCTGAAATCTATGTTCAGTTCCTTGACTACTTTAAGTTCCCTTGTAAAGTAAACACACAGGTAAGCGATGCAAACCGCAAAAATCTCCTCTACCCTGCAAGCCTTTTGGACAACACACAGCTCAAATACGACGTAGGTGAAGGTAAACAGAAATACAACGATATCTGGGACGAAATCAAGTTCTAGACAATTTTAGAACTTCTAACTGCACAATGCCACTGGATTTTTCCGGTGGCTTTTTTTATGATAAATTAAAAAAAAATTGTAAAATTTGCAATTAGTGATATAATATTATTAATCTGTAATTAAATTACAGTAAATATTTTTTTTACTAAAGGAGGATAAAAAAATGGGAAAAGCAACTGGAAACAGCATCGCAAAATTTATCATGCAGATTGCATTAGGTGCAATGCTTGTTGTTGCAGGAATCTGGGCAGTTATGGGTGGTGGAGATTTTGCAGCCGCTGCAATCAAGAGCCTTCTTTCAAAGGACCTTGGTAAAATTCTCGCTATGATTTTTGGAATTGTAGAAATCGTAGTTGGAGCACTGCTTATTCTGGAACTTTTCATTGGCGACAAGTTCGGCAAGTTTGATAACATTCTTATGTGGATTGTTATTATTGTTTGGATTGCAGCAATCATTCTTGGTGACTTTATATCAAAATCAACAGGAATAGATTCTATTTCACAAAACCTATGGGGCTGGATCTACAACTTAGCATCACACCTGCTTGTTCTTGGCACAATGCTTTACCTTAAAGATTAATCTTTGAAGCCTGTTCCGCTAATTTCCGGGACAGGCATTTTTTTTACTTGACTAACTTTTTCTCCATCGATATTCTTACTAAAAATGAATAATCTTTCTGCCAACAATCAAACAATCGATTTATTATGCGACGTTATCGACAATTTCGGCGACATCGGATTTGTTTACCGTCTTGCAAAAAGTCTCTCAAAAGAAATTCAAAACTCAACAGAAACACGACTTAGAATTTCTGTAAAAGGAATTAACAGTTTTGCAAAAATGTGCCCTTTTGTAGACAATTCTAAATCATGCCAGACAATAAAAAACAACCAGACAAATAATCTTGAATGGGAAATTTTAAACTGGGAAGACCAGGAAGCCTGTTTATTAAGTTACAGAAAAATTCCTCCCCAGAAGATTCTCCAGTGTTTTCAGTGCACACGACCTGATTTTTTTGACCAGATAATTTTTTCCAGAACAGCACTGTCTTCTGTAATAATCAACATTGACTACCTTACTGCAGAAGAATGGGCCAGAGATTTTCACTTAAAAAAAGGTGTTACTCCAGTTCAACAGTCACGAAAAATCAACTTTATGCCAGGTTTTATGGAAGGAACCGGCGGTTTAATTTTTACAGAACATTGCCAGAATAATCTAACTCTCCAAAAGCTTTTTCCCAAAGTTGAATTTTCCACCGATTTTAAAATTTTTATCTTTGGCTATGAAAAAGATTACACTCCCCTTTTAAAATCAATTTCCCGGTTTTCAAAAATTTCCGGCAGAAAATGTACAATTTTTGCAGCAGACAGGAAAAACAATTTTGAACTAGCAGTTAAAAGTGCACCAAATGTTCAAATCTGCCAGATGGAATTTGTTACCCAGGAACAGTTTGACTCTTTACTTACTGAATTTGATTTTCTTTTTATCCGTGGTGAAGACAGTTGGGCAAGAGCAAGTCTTTTGGGAACACCATTTTTGTGGCAGGCTTACAAACAGGATGAGCAGTACCAGTTAATCAAAGTTGATGCCTTTGTTAAATTACTCACCCATGGAATTGAAACGGAACAGGCAAAAATTCTTGAGAATGCATTTTTTTCTTATAACACAACATTTTGCAACAGATTCCAGGACCTTGAAGAATTTGGAACAGACTCAGACACAGTTTTATACAGCAAAAAATTTCTTCCACTTTTCCACCAGCCAGAAGAATTAAAAAAATTTGAAGAAGATTCAATATTGAATTTACTTCTGAATATAGAAAAAATTCAACCTGCATACAAAAGGCTTTCAGAAAAACTTCACAGTTTAGGCAACTTAACTAACAAAATAGTTGAAATTCTTAATAAAATACGTTAAAATATTATAACTTTAACTTTCAGAGGAATAAAATGATTAGTACAAACGAAATCAGAGTTGGTTCAGCATTCATGTTCGAAGGCAACCCATTTATCGTTCAGAAGAAACTTGGTCAGAAAGGTGGACGTCAGGGTATTACAGTTAACCTCCGCGTTAAGAATATTGTTACAGGTTCAACACAGGATTTGGGTGTTGACGCTGGTGACAAATTTGATGAAGTTACATTGGATGAAAAGGCAGTAGCACTTTCTTACATCGATGGTGATGAATTTGTTTTCATGGATCAGGAAACTTACGATGAACTCCGTCTTACAAGAGAAGACTTGGGCGACAACGCAAACTACATTTCTCCAGAAGATGAATACGAAATTTCAATCACTTACTACGAAGGAAAACCAGTTGGTGTTAAACTTCCAATCAAAATCACACGTACAATTACTTACTGTGAACCAGGAGTAAAAGGCGATACAAGTGGTAAATCACTTAAGCCAGCTACATTGGATACAGGTTTTGAAGCACGTGTTCCACTCTATTGTAACACAGATGACAAAATCATCATTGATACAAGAGACGGTTCATTCGTAGAACGCGCAAAATAATTTATTTATGCACTCGTTAAAGGGTGCTGAATAAAAAAATAGGGAGCGACTTCCAGTGGAATTGCCCCCTATTTTTATTAAATAAAATACGGCCCCCTAGCTCACTTGGATAGAGCGACACCCTCCTAAGGTGTAGGTAGCGAGTTCGAATCCCGCGGAGGTCAAAAGAAAAAGGGGCTGTCCCAAAAGTATTTGTCATGCTGAACTCGTTTCAGGATGACAGGACTTATTGGACAGCCCCTTTAATATTTAGAACTACTTGTCAAGAATTGTAATTTCTACTCTACGATTCTTTGATTTTCCTTCTTCTGTAGAATTGTCTGCAATAGGAACTGTTGCTCCCTTACCTTGTATAAAAATATGATACTTGTCTTTTACACCAATCTTCATCAAATAATTTGCAACACTTTGAGCTCTGTCTTCACTTAATATCTGACGCTTCTTTTCTGAACCAGCCAAAGCAGTATGACCTGTAACAAGAATATCATTGTCCGGGAACTGGCGCAAAATTGTGGCAATTTTATTAAGCTTATCTTTTTCACTGTCAAGAAGCACATCACTGTCTGGATTAAATTTAATTTTTTCCATTGTAATAACAAGACCTTTGTCACCCTTAGAAACGCTAACATTTTTAATTCCTAAATCTTCAACTGTTTTCTGAACAGCTTCCAATTCCTGATTAGTTCGAACCATCTGAGTAACTTCTGCTTCTGCTGAACCAACAAATTCAAAGAGATAACCGATGCTTGTTTCTATAATAATTCTGAAAGTTTCATTATAGTGATCAATACAGCCTTTTTCTGCGTTCCAGTAAATCACCTGATTAGAATGTCCCATTGTATTTACAGGATAAATTGGCATTTTTTGGCCTTTCTTCTGCTTCTGGGCTTTTTTTGCTTCTGCTGGCAAATCAGTTTCAAAGTACAAAGTATAATCAGCATTAATTACATGGAATTCATCACCAGTTTCAGGATCTGTATAAACTCCTTCGTAAGTATAATCACAGTTAAAAGGAACTTTAAAAGGTTTTTCTACTTTAAAAGTTGTTCTAAGATCATGAACTTCATGGCCCTGAGCATGCCATACATCACCAGGAGCTACAGGTTTTCCTGGAAAAATCGGAACATCCCGAACAACTGGCATAAAATATTCATCACCGATTGTATAATAACCAAGTTCATCTCTTTCAAAAACGCTGGTGTATTCTTTACCCCACTTAAATTTTTCTTCGCCATCATCATTGAATGCACTTTCTGATGTCATAAAAGTTGCTTCATGGTGACCGCTGGCACGTTTAAGCTTGTTGATTTCTACATCAGTAACATTAACCGAAATACGATTAACAATTTTTGAAGAATGATCAAAACGGTGATTAACAAGAATATCTTCTGTAACTGTAGAAAGAATTCTATATTCATCACTTTTTGCATATTTAAATTTAAATTCAAAAGCACCACGACTTTTATCGCATTCAGGAACTCCGGCAGAATCAACTTCTACTGTAGTAACTTTTTTTGCAGTTGTCTTTTTTGCAGCAAAAGCAAGAGGGCTAATAACCAAAAGTGCTGCAATCAAAAGAGTTGTTTTCTTCATTTGTTTCTCCTTCACCATACTACAAAAACAACACGGATCCAGAAGGGTTACTTCTGAATCCGCAAAGCTTTTATTTGTTCAAAATGAATTCTACACGGCGGTTTTTCCACCAGTTATCTTTATCACTTCTTTCTACAACTGGAGCTGTTCCTCCACGGCCCACAGCACTCAATCTGCTCCTGTCTACGCCATTTTTTGCAAGATAATCAAGAACAAATTCTGCACGCTGCTGACTAAGGGCTGTAAGTTCAGCTTCTTCGCTTTCAAGACCACTTGTATTATTAGCGTGACCTTCAATAGTTACAGTATAATCCTTGAACTTATTAAGGATTTCTGCAATACGCTTAAGAACACGTTTATTATTATTGATTACAGAATCTTCAAGACCATTCTTTGCTTCTTTCTTATTCTTAAAGTCTGCAGCATTTCCACGGAAAATAATTGAAGGAACCTGCATTTTAAGAACATCACCCACACGAATAACAAGAACATCAACACTGATAATGCCTTCAACTTTGCTGCTCATACCAAGTTCATCTGTTGCAGTAAATTCATAAGGATAATCCATTGCAGACTGAACACGTTCTCCATTATTACCACGACCGTCCCAGATAATTCTCTCTGTAATAGAAGATTTACCGTCAATTTTCCAGAAAGCTTTTCCATTTTCTGGATCTTTAATAACAAAGGCCCAGTTTTTAAGACCTGCTACACTTGCACCTTTAAGCTGAATGTAAAGATCATCATTTATACCGTCATTATCAGGGCTAAAGAATTCTGGAGCAGTTCTTACTCTAAGAAGAGGTGGTGTTGCAGAACAGAGGAATGGACTAGAAACTGCATCAACCACATTACCTTTTGCATATTCAACATGAAGCTTTGCAACAAATGTACCTTCACCAATAGAACCATCATCTTTAACACCGTTCCATTTAAATACTGCAGGAAGATTTGGACTGTCTTTTTCTGTCCATGCGTGGGCAACATTGCCATCAATGTCTTGGATAACAAATCTCCAGTTAGCAATACCTTCTGTAAGACTTACCTTAACGTTGAATTTCTGACTTTCCAGGTTTCCGTCACCATTTGGAGAAATACCAGCAAGTTCAGCAGTTACATAAGCTTTTGTTTCCCGGGTATCAATAGTAAGTTTTGCAAGAGTTGCATCTCCCCGGTTGCCAGCAGCATCAACGCTTTCGATTGTAAATGAATATGAACCGTTGGCAAGAACGTTACCCATTTCGTCTGTACCGTCAAAATCAACTGTGCCAGGAACTTTTCCCTGCCATACCCATTCACGAACTGTTGTACCTTTTGAATTACGCAAAATACCAGTCCACTTTGATTCATAAGAACTGTCTACAGTAATTGGAAGACTATCCAGTTTGCCATCCCCGTCCGGGCTAAAGATTGTATATGGAACAGACATTTTTATTTCTGGAAGTTTTGTATCAAGAATAAAGTTCTGTGTCTGAGCCTGGGAATCACTGCCATTTTTAGCCTTTGTTGCCAGGAGCGCAAAATATGTTCCATCAGGGCAACGGGCCCCACTTGAATCCAGACCGTTCCATTCAATTTTAGAAGGAAGAGCTGTCTTTTCTGTAATACTTTTAACTGTTTTCCCTGTATCTTTATTTACAATACTTACTGTGTACTGAGAAATACCACTCTGAGTTTTAACTGTTGGAGTAAATGTAATTGTATCCTGAACTTTATCACCATTAGGCGAGAATGCTACAAGATTTGCAGTGAGAATAACTTCTGTCTTACTTGTATCAAGTGTAATATCTTCTGTTTTTGCCTGGAAATAGTTACCCGCATTATCTGTTGCAGAAAGAACATAATAATAAATTCCGTCATCAACAAGTTTTCCAGAATTATCACTTCCGTCCCAGACAACCTCATTAGGAACTGTTGAACCTAAATCGTATGTTTTAACTGCCAGATTTTTTTCGTTAAAAATTGTACCTTTCCAGTTCTTTTCTACAGAAGCAGTTTGAGTAATAACAACTGTATCGCTGTTTCCGTCACCATCAGGGCTAAAGGTTTTTACGCTTGGTTTAAGCTGAGCAGTTGGTTTTGTAATATCCATGTTGAATACAGGACTGTTGATTTCTGCTGGTTCGTAGCCATTCAAATATTTTGCATTTACAACAGCTACGTAATTTCCTTCCGGAATAAGTGAACCATCATCGGCTTTACCGTCAAATGTTATTAAAGATGGAGCAGTTTCTGTTCCTGTATAAGTCCGGTAAGTTTTGCCGTTTGTGTCATTGATTTTAACACTCCATGTGGAAAGCGCATTGCTTTTGCTTTGTGGCTTTGGAATTGAAAGAGCAAAATTAATTGTATCCTGAACACCGTCGCCATTAGGAGAAAAATCTTTTGCACTTGTAATTGCAATACTTGTAACAGGTTTTTCTGCACTAAAAATAATATTTGAAATTACAGCATTTTCGCTGGTATTACCGGCTTTATCTGTTGCAGAAATTTTGTATGTATAAATTCCATCAGGAACTTCATTTCCACTGTCATCTGCACCGTCCCATACAAGGCTCATTGGTTCCCCATTAGAGAAAACATATTTACGAACAGGATTTCCGCTGGCATCTGCAAAATAAGCAGTCCACATATCTTCAACAGATCCAGACTGAGTAATTTTTAAAACTGATTTTGCACCTTCGCCAAAGATTTTTTCCTGTTCACCAGGCTGTTTAAGTTCAATAGAAGGAGCTGTATTATCTACAACAACTTTGTATTCTTTTGTAAACGCACTGTTTCCATTATCATCACTGGCTCCAAATTTGTAGAAATATGTTCCATCCTTTGCAATTGAGCCATCATCGCATACACCGTTCCATATTACTTCAGATGGAATTTCTACACCCTTCTTAGGAGTAACAAGAGATTTAAAGAAATTCTTAAAGGTGATTTTTTCCGGACGTTTTTCTTTATTTCCAATTGTTCGTACAACATTTCCCTGTGCATCAGAAACAATAAAAGTCCATTCACTAAGGTAACGCTTTTCCTTAATCTGAATAGGAACTATCAGCATATCCTGAGTACCATCATTATTTGGAGAAATGTAAACAGGAGCACGTTCTGCAAAAGAAAATGCAGCTGAACCAAACAAAACTGCGGCTGCAACTAATTTATATGTAGACTTTTTCATTATTCTTCTTCTCCTTCATCTCCGAACCAAAGAATGATTTCCGGAGCACTTGTATCCTGCTGACCAAGACTCATAACAGCACCAGCACTGATTACCTGAACACCGCCATAAACTTGCTGCCATGCCGCAGTTGTTGTCATATCACTTTTTGCCCAATCTTCATTTGCGGCAGAAATTTTTGCACTTGTAAATGAGAACTTAACACCCACACCAACAGAAGGCATATTAAACTGGGCACCTTTAATAAGTTCACGAAGATTTGCCTGCCATGAACAAGACAGATTTACAATATCTGCAAAAGTGAATCCTAAACCGCAGTCAAATACAGCATTCTGGAAAAACGGGAATGACAAGTCTGCACTGAATCCCCCTTTAAACTTTTTAACATCAAATAAAGTTGCTCCAAAGGAAACTCTTGGAGTACAGATTCCCGGGTAACTGATTGCAAAACCTTCACCTTCTGCACCGTTCAGACCAATACATTTATAATTGCCGGTAAGAGGTTTTCCCAAATTAAGCAGAGAAATTCCCAGTCTGCAATCTTTAAGAAAACTGAGTTTTCCTAAATCATAAAGCATGCCAAGATCAACACCAATTGTAAAATCACTTCCGCTGGCAAAATAAAAACCAGTATACAGATTTGCACCAACATACAACTTATCGGTAATGTCTTTAGATGCACCACCATGAATTACAATCGAAGAACCAGTATTCATTTCCGGAAAGTAAACAAAAGATCCCTGGAGCATGCCTGTGTAGACAAACAGCTTTGTAGGAATAATTGTTCCCATCTGAAAAGCCTGACCATACTTTACATTTGTAGTATTTTTATTATTTGAATCGATCATTCCTGTGTAAGAAAGATCAACTGTTGTGCGCTGAACCAAATATGGAAGAGCAGGATTATACAAAATTGAAGCCGGAACAACCTGGGTAAGAGCCCCACCAGAAGCACTGGCTGCACTTGTAAGTGCAATTGGATCTGCAAGACGTCCTAAATCTTCTCCACTAACAGGTGGATTGTAAGCAAAAATCATACTTCCTGCTGCAAACAAAGCTATTGCTGTAAGTATCTTCTTCATTTATAAACTCCTATTTTAATATATATTATATCTTTAAACCATATTAAATTCAACTTGTTACAAATTCCAGAAAGCTTCACCTTCTCTTTAATTTTTTTAAATAATTCTTATGGTCATCAGGAATTCTATGGCTTTCAACTGCTTTCTGAATAGTTTTGTTGTGAGTCCATACATCAAGTTTATTTTCTTCTATTAATTTAACTGCAGTCTCCCACTGTTTAGCCAATGCTGTTGCAAAATACCAGGCCCGCATCATATTCACATAATATTCCTGACTATTGATTGAGCAGACAGTCTGGCAGAATTGAGGATCAAAATGTTCATCAAGATAAAAACTCATCAGCAGCCCCACTCCATACCTTACAGAATAAGTTTTGCCGCTGTTAATCCATTTGTAAATTTGGGGCAGAAGTTTTTCTGTGTTCTTTTTGAATATTGAAGGATGGAACGTATCACAGACAGCCCAGTTATCTACATAAGGCAAAAATCGATTTACAGATTCAACTGCACAATCATAATCCTTAATAAATTCCAGCAGGTATCCGTGAAGCAGATTTTCTTCATAATATTTGTGGGGAATTTCAAGAAGAAATTTTTGCGCCAGTTCAGACCCTTTAATATCTTTAGCAAACCTTCTGATAGCCGGAACACGTACTCCAATAACAGTAGATTCATCAATTGTTGGAATCAAACTGGACTGAAATTTCTTGTAATCACTTTCCGAAAGCAAAAAAAGTTTTTTCTGAATCTCATCCATTTATAACCACCAGCTCATCTTCTTTAACATCGCACTGCAAAAATAAAACTTTTACACCAGCCTTCACAGCAGCTTCTAAAGCTTTGCCAAATTCTGCATGAGTTTGAATATTCGGTAAAACTTCGGTTATTCCTTTCATTTGAATCACAAAAGCAATAAAGCAATTGTAACCAATTTTAACTGCAGCCGCCAGTTCTCTAAGATGCTTTACACCCCGTTCAGTGGGAGCATCAGGGAAGTAACCAATTCCATTTATTTCAAGAGTACAGCCTTTAACTTCCATCAGATATTTTTGATTTCCCCGCTCCATGTAAAAATCAACCCGACTGTTTCCAAAAGAATATTCCGGTTTTATAAAATCATAATTCTGGGTCAAAAGCCATTCATAGGCAACTTTATTGGGAGCCTGGCTATCCATATTAATAAGTCCAAAACCTTCTTTATAAACCGCAATCAAATCATACTTTGTTTTTCTTAACGGATTGCTGCATTCTTCCAGAACAACTTTTACTCCTGGCAAAAGAAGTTCTTTACATCGCCCTGTATTTTTAACATGAACAGTCTCTTCTTTATTATCAATCAAAACATGAGCAATAAATCGGTTTGGCCTGTCAACAAAAATTCCTTTTACTATATGCTGATATTTCATTTTTTACCCAGGCTCAAATCCAGTACTGCTTTCCCCAATGTTCAAAATCCCATTCCTGCATATAATCGTTGCATTCGTAGTCAATGTAAAATAGCTTTTCATCCTGAACCACAAAATTTGTTGGATAGTAATCAATATTCGTATTGGAAGCATAAAGGATTCTGCACATTTCTTCCACCTGATTAATATATTCAACTTTCATTTTTCCAAGCTTAACCAGTTTTGCTATTGTTGGGCCGTCTATAAATTCTTTTAGAATTCTTTCCGACTTTTTGTCCACATCAATCATAAGTGGAATTGGAATACCAGTTTTTTTAAGATGTTCATAATCGTTTATTTCAGATTGAATTTTATCGCCAAAAGAATAATAGCTGCAAGGCTCATGATGAATCTGCTTAACTACAAATTTTTTCCCGGAAGAATCAACTGCAAGATAAGAATACCCGCCTTTACCATGACCAAGAAGACACAGAACATTAAATTGATTATTGTTTACAGATATAGTCTTAGGAAGTACCCTGTTCAAATTTTCTTTAAGCAGCAAATATCTTTCTTTTTTACCAGTTTGATTCCAGATGTCTTCCCTGCTGTTCAACTTAAAGGACAAATCATATTTAAGATTTTTAGCTTCTTCTCCAAACTGAGCACTTGTCAGATCAAAAATAATTCCATCAACAACATTATACCAGTGTTTGCCTCTGCCTGTATCAAGACCGTAAATATCTCCGCCAAAAATATCTTGAACAAGAAAACTAGTAATTGCGCACTGGCCGGCAGTTTTGTTTTTATCACTGAATTTTGTTCTAAGACGTTCAGTACAAGTCTGCTCAGTCCAGCAATACTGGAGAACATCAAAAAGATCATCTGTAGTTTTTATTCCCGGGTAAATTGACTGATTTATGCAAATTGAATTTCCACTGTTATAATAATCTTTCATTCATTCCTCCCATAAAATAATTATAACACGAATTTAAAAAAACATGCTATAATAAATGTACATTATGACAGACATTCATTCAACAGCATTAGAAATTCTAAAAAAACTTACATTGGAAGAAAAAGCATCACTTTGTTCTGGCTCTGATTACTGGCACACAAAATCAGTTGAACGATTAGGATTATTTCCGGTCACAGTAAGCGATGGTCCCCACGGACTTAGAAAACAGGACGACGCCCAGGACAATTTTGGAATCGGAGTAAGCGTACCGGCAACTTGTTTTCCAACAGCAAGTTTAACAGCCTGCAGCTTTGACAGTTCAATTTTGGAAAAACTAGGCAACTGTATTGCAGAAGAATGTATTCATCAGAATGTTGATGTTATTCTTGGACCTGGAGTGAATATAAAACGAAGTCCACTTTGCGGAAGAAACTTTGAATATTTTTCAGAAGATCCAATGGTTGCCGGTAAACTGGCAGCTAGTTTTATCAAAGGTGTTCAGGACAAAGGAATTGGATGCAGCTTAAAACATTATGCTGTAAACAATCAGGAAAAAAACAGAATGCTTGTTAATGCAATTGTAGACAAGCGGGCAAGAAATGAAATTTATCTGAGGCCATTTGAAATTGCAGTAAAAGAAAGCAATCCCCAGACAGTAATGACTTCATACAATAAAATCAACGGTATCTACGGAAGCGAAAACAAAACATTAATTGCATATAAACTCCGAAAAATCTGGGGATTTAAAGGCATGACTGTTTCTGACTGGAATTCCGTTCACAAAAGATCAAAAGGAATCAAGGCGGGACTCAATCTTGAAATGCCTGGAAACAAAGGCGCCAATGACAGAAAAATTCTTGAAGCAATCAAATGGGGAAATTTATCAGTTGAACAGCTGGATGATTCAGTTATAAAAGTGATTGAATTTATTCTTCAGGTTCAGGAAAAAAATGAATTTAAAAAACAAATTAAAGAAAATTCATCAGCCTTCCATCATCAGCAAGCAATAGAAATTGCCCAGGAATCCATGGTTCTTCTAAAAAATCAGGATAACCTTTTACCGTTAAACAAATCAGACAAAATCGCAGTAATTGGAAACTTTGCAGTTAACCCAAGATATCAGGGCGCAGGAAGTTCAAGAATTAATCCAATAAAAATTGAACAGCCTCTGTTAAATTTAAAAGAAGCAGGTTTTAATGTTGAATTTAACGACGGTTCAAAAATAAAACAGGCATTAGAAATTTCTTCCAACAGCGACAAAGTAATAATTTTTGCAGGACTTACAGACGGCTTTGAAACAGAAGGAATTGACCGGGACAACATGGAAATTCCACAGCAGTTCAATAAGCTTATAAACGAAATTTGTTCAGTGAATAAAAATGTAATCGTTGTTTTAATGGGCGGCTCTCCAATGGAACTTCCGTGGAAAGATAAAGTTAAATCAATTCTTCTTGCTTACCTTGGAGGAGAAGGGACCGGTAAAGCAATTTCAAATATTTTATCAGGTCAAGTAAACCCATCAGGCAAACTTGCAGAGACATGGCCATTAAAAGCCCAGGACTGTTTAAGTAGCAGATACTTCCCGGGAGACAGAAAAAACGTTTTGTATAAAGAAAGCCTTTTTGTTGGCTACCGATATTTTAACTCGGTAAACAAAGAAGTACAATTTAATTTTGGCCACGGGTTAAGCTATACAAAATTTGAATATTCACAATTGCAAGTAAAAAACCTGGAAGCTTCTTTTAAAGTAAAAAACACCGGAAATTATGCCGGAAAAGAAATTTGTTTTGCCTGGTGCACTCCTATTTCTCCAGTAGCATTTGTTCCTAAAAAACAACTTGCTGGATTTACAAAAGTTTTTCTCAAACCAGGTGAAGAAAAAATTGTAACGATTAACTTAGACAAACGAGTGATGAAATATTTCAATAATACTTCCCACGAATTTGAATACATTGCAAAAGATTTTATTATTTCTGTTGCAGGAAATATAGATGATACAGATTTAAAACAACAGTATTCAATTGATGCAAATATTTTTAACTCCCAGGCAAAAGACAAAAAGATGACAACTTTATCAGAAGATTCTCCATACCGCAAACTGTCTGAAGGAATAAATATTGGAGAAATTTCTAATATTGAATTTGCAGAAATTCTGGGACGAAAACCACCGGAATTTCAGAAAACACCATCAAGGCCTTTCACTATGGAAAACTGTTTTGAAGATACAACATCAACACTGTTAGGTAAACTCGTAAAAAAAATAATCCTTATTGCCATAAAAATAATTTCAAGAAACAATAAGGATCAGCGAAAAATGATGCTTGCGGCAGTTATGGAAATTCCATTTTATTCACTGTGGGTTTGTTCCAACGGAATTGTCAGTGAATCAATGATGAAATTTCTAATCGGACTTTTTAATATTGGTCCACGCCATCATAATTACCCCAGAAAAGTGTAACCGGCTTCTTCCACAGCTTTAGAAATCAACTGCATATCAACTTCTGATTCCAATTCCAGAACAACTTCTTTTTTATTGTGATCAGGAGTTGCAGTTTTTACACCAGGAATTTTTTCCAGTGCTGTTTTAACATGAGATTCACAATGACCGCACATCATTCCATCAACTTTGATAATTTTTTCCATTGATTTCTCCCTTTTATTTCTATTAATTTTACTGTTCTTAAAATTATACAAATTCAATCTTAACGCATTTGTAACAACACAAAAACTGCTTAAACTCATTGCCAGAGCACCAAACATTGGGCTAAGACTCCAGCCAAAAATTTTATAGTAACAACCGGCCGCCAAAGGAATTCCAAGAATATTATAAATGAACGCCCAGAACAAATTTTCTTTAATATTCAGCAAAGTTCGTCTGCTAAGCCTTACTGCATTCACAACATCAACAAGTGAGTTTTTAACAAGAACAATATCAGCGGCATCAACTGCTACATCACTTCCGGCACCAATAGCAATTCCAATATCAGCTTTAGTAAGAGCTGGGCCATCATTTATTCCATCTCCAACCATGCATACTTTTCCATACTTCTTTAACTTATCAACTTCAACACTTTTCTGATCCGGTTTAACACTGGCAATTATTTGATCAATGCCACAAATTTTTCCAATGGCTTTTGCAGTCAATTCATTATCACCAGTAATCATTACAGGTTTTAAGCCCATTTTCTTTAATTGATTAACAGCCTCAGCGCTATCCTCTTTTAATTCATCTGATATACCAAAAAGAGCGAGCACAGAATTTTTATTTGCAAGGATAACAGGGGTTTCACCATTAGCAGAAATTGATTTTATTTGATCCAGAATTTCGTCATTAATTGTAATTTGATTTTCCACAATAAAATCTTTATTTCCAACAAAATATTCAACCTGATTTATTTTTCCAGTAAGCCCATTACCTGGAAGAGCCTGCCAGTCTGTAACTTCAAAAAGTTCAGTACAAGGTTCAACAGCAGAACAAATTGATTTTGCCAAAGGATGTTCGCTTCGGGATTCAAGACTTGCTGCAATTTTTAAAATTTCATCTTTAGTAAGCGCGGCCATTGGAACAATAGTTTTTAAAACCATTTGTCCTTTAGTTAATGTTCCAGTTTTATCAAAAGCAAAAACTTTAACCTTCCCACAATTTTCAAGTGATGATGAAGTTTTAAACAAAATGCCATTTTTAGCTCCCATCCCATTTCCAACCATAATTGCAACAGGAGTAGCAAGACCAAGAGCACATGGGCAACTGATAACAAGAACACAAATACTTTTATTAAGGGCAAAAACATTTTCCGCGCCAAGAAGTTTCCATACCACAAAAGTAACAATAGAAATCAATATAACTGCAGGAACAAAAAATCCACTTACTTTATCTGCAATTTTCTGAGAAGGGGCTTTTGTTGCAGCATTGTCCTTAACCATTTGAATAATTTTGGAAATTGTTGTATCAGTTCCAACTTTTGTTGCACGGCATTTTAAAAATCCATTCTGATTCAACGTACCGGAAATAACTTCACTGCCCTGCTCTTTTTCTACAGGAAGACTTTCACCACTGATTGCACTTTCATTAACACTACTTTGCCCCTCCAAAACAATTCCATCAACAGGAAACTTTTGCCCTGGCCGAACAATAAAAATATCAGAAACCTTAACCTCACTGCAATTCATTTCCACTTCCTGGCCATCAACAAGCACAACCGCAGTTTGAGGAGCCAGATCCATAAGACTTTTTAAAGCGTTTGTTGTTCTTCCCTTAGAAATCTGTTCCAGAAGCTTACCAACCGAAATTAAAACAAGAATCATTGCACTGCTTTCAAAGTATAAATTTCCATAAATTGAATTAACACTGCTCACATCACCTTCAAACATCCGGGATGACATATAAAAAATTTGGACTAAACTATAAATGTAGGAAACACCGCTACCCAATGCAACAAGGCTGTCCATATTTGGGGCAAAATGTAAAATTGATTTTATTCCGCTGACAAAAAATTTTTTGTTGATAACAATAATGATTGTAGCAAGTATAAATTGAATAAGGGAAGAAGATAATTTATTTGCCACCAGAACATCTGGAAGAGGAAAATTCCACATACTGGCACCCATAGAAAGATATAATAATGGGGCCAAGAATATCAGAGAGTGTAAAATACGGGACAATATTTGAGTTTGTTCAGAATTTTCGATTTTTGTAGCAGCTTGACTTGAACCTTGCAGCGAAGCACCATATCCTGCTGCTTCTACCGCATGAATAATCTGATTTTCCGAAAAATTGCCTTCTACTCCCATAGAATTAGTTAGCAAACTTACACTGCAGCTCTTAACACCTTTTACTTTACTAACAGCCTTTTCTACCCGAGCTACACAGGCGGCGCAACTCATTCCTGTAATATCAAATTTCTTCATATAATTTAATATACTATTTTAAATTGTTAGCGTCAACTAACTATAAAATTAAATTTAAATAAAAAAAAGCCGGCAGCTACCTACTTTCCCGCGAATGCAGTATCATCG
>JAEDJS010000064.1 GCA_016296205.1 Treponema sp.
TGTAATGAGGAACAGCAGTTCAATAATAAGTTTGCAACGCAAACTTTAGGTAAGGTAAAGCCGCGCAATTTTAGCGGTTTTATCTTACACTCTTTTTAAAATTTTATAATATTAAAAATATTAAAGTTCAACTAATTTTGCTTTAGTTCCAATTTCAGGATAAATCCTGTTCTTTTAAATAATTAAATATATATTGATTCAACTCTCCGTTACAAAAATCAAACTCTTCTGTAAGCTGCGATACATCTCCTTCTGCCTTTCCCCGGAAAACATCTTCCAGCTTTTGGCCAACTGCTGCAACTTTCTGACCACAAATCTGCCTTGCGGCTCCTTTAAAATAATGAACATAAGCTGCACATTCATCCATTTTCCCAGACGAATAATAATCAAGGAGAACAGATTTTTCAAATTTTTTACCGTCTATAAATTCTTTAAGCAGAGAATTGTATAATTCATACTCTCCGCCCACAAGTTCAAGTCCATTTTCTGTATCTAAAATATCCATTCACATAGTATAGCACTAAATTCAAAAATTCGCTATTATAAAATTATGAATATTTTATTAGGTATAATTAATTATAGTTTTTGTGTTTTATTCAGTTTGCTTTCAATTTCTTTCCATTTAGACATTGCACTTCTTGCATTCCCGCTGGCAGCCGCCTTTACAGCAGTAAGTGCATATTTTTATTTTGTGAAAGTCCGAAAAAGTGACAAATCAACTCTCATAAAAAATATCCGCTGCATCATCAGATTTATGCAGTACCAGCCATTTGTGCTTCTTACCGCATTTGTATTGCAGAGAGCAGGTAAATTTGGAAAACCCTTTGCTCTGGATCTTATAATGGTAATTTTATGGGTTGCAGAACTTATAACATCTTTAATTATCCAGTTTAAGTTGAATAAAAAATTCAAAAAAGAAATAAAAGATGATGCCGCCAATAAACCTAAAGGAAAAAAACGAATTCTCTACGAAATTCTTGACTGGGGAGATGCAATTCTTCAGGCTGTTTTTACAATTATGATCATAAACATTTTTTTGTTCCAGCTTTATGAAATTCCATCAGAGTCAATGGTTCCTGAATTTCTTATCAGAGACAGAGTTATAGTATTCAAAACCTTTAGCGGTCCAAAATTTCCATTAAGTAAAGTTGGTTTGCCAAATATTACAAAATACAATCGTGGAGATGTTGTAGTATTCAGAAATCCTCATTACAGTGATGACCGAAAAAGTGAAGTTAAAACATTCTTCTCAAATTTCCTTTATATGTGCACACTTACACTTGTTAATACAAACAGAGACCAGAACGGCGAAGTTAAAGCGGATCCTCTTGTAAAACGAGTTGTAGGTATTCCTGGTGAACAGCTGATGCTCCAGAACGGAACACTATATTCAAGAACAAAAGCTTCTCCTGAATTTAAGCCGGTAGAAAAAGATCGTCTTTATGCGGCATGGGATTTAAATCCACTTCCGGCAGAAACAAAACAAAAAATCCAGGTAATTCCACTTTCCGTGCAGAATGTAGCAGACAGAGATTCACTGGAAAATACTCTCAAAAATCTGCAGATAGATGATTTACGGAACGAATGTGTAAAACTTTCGGCCCAGATAAAAAATGCAGCAACTCCAACAGACATTTTGCAGAACCCGGAAGGAATTTTATTCAGCAAAAGTGAACTTACTCCCCTTATGATGTTCCGTAACAATGATTTGTACAGTTACAGAATTCTTAAGACAATCGGTGGATGGCAGTGGATGGAAAAATTCCTTACATCATGGGCAAAAGATTTGTCACAGCAGAAAATTGATTCAATGGATCTGTATACTCTGTCAAATTTAAAATTGAATATTTACACAAAAATTACTTTCGCAAAAATGGTTCTTAAAAATGCGGATTTGATTTCTGGTAAAAAAGTTGATTTATCACAGGACATGGAAGCTCAAAAACTTTTGACAACAGCTCAAAATATTTTTAATTACATAAGCTGCCTTGACCAGAGAAATATGTCCCTGTTCCCTCCAAATGATGAAGACGGAAACCCTCAGTATATTCCTGAAGACTGCTATTTTATGATTGGGGACAACCGATACAACTCTCTTGATATGCGTCACGCTTATGAATTCTGGGAAAAAGATCTTTGTGCAATTGACCCGATGAGTGTTCAGTATTCAACAAATCTGGCTCCAGAATATGTTCACAGCAGCAAAATTCTTGGAAAGGCTTCCTTCAGGTTCTGGCCACTTTCAAGAATGGGTAATCCTAACAAATAGAATTTAACTGCTCATAAACTTCAGCAATTTCTTTTAAAGAAGAGTGATTAAAAGGTGCGTCGGTTTCCAGCCGGATTCTTTCTTTTGGCAAACCTTTTATGCACTCTTCTATTTTTTTATGTCCTTTAATATTTGAAAAACTAAAATACGCATTTACATTTTTATTCAGAAGGCTTAGTGCCTGATCTTTTGTAAATGCAAAACAATGAAATACAACTTGGGGAAGTTTCTTTAATTTCTGCCAATAAGAAAAATTCAAATCCCATGCTTTACGGTTATGGATAATAACTGGAACATTATATTTTAATGATAGGTCAAGCTGGGCTTCAAAAAAGAATTTCTGTACATCTAACGTCTGCTTTAATTCCGGCGTAAAACAGTCAAATCCAATTTCTCCAACTGCATCAATTTTTTTCTGAGCAAGCAGGTTGTCTATAATATTCAACTCTTTGTCTGATTCAACTTCTGTAACATGCCATGGATGAACTCCATAAGTTTTTAAGATTTTAACATTTGGAAATTTTAAGTTGATTTCCTCCTGGATTCTGCAAGTCTGATTAAATTCAAATATATTCTGACAACTTGACCAGGCGGTATAATTGTATGTTTCAAAAAATTTTAAATCTTCCAGAACATTTTTACAGCTGGCAATATGAATATGAGAATCGATGTAATTCAATTTTAAACCTCCACAAAAAAATGCTAAAGTAAATTTTCCAATCTCCGACAATATGATTAACAGCCTTAAAAATGGGAGATGTATTATGGGAAGCTACACATTAAAAAGTATTGGAAAACAGTCTGATTATATGACAATTGTAAAAGAAGTAGAAGAAGGTTATGTAGTTCGCATTGTTCGTGACCGTGATGGCTACGATGATGTTACAACAGATTACATTTCTAAAACTCTTTTTGACAGCTGCATCCGAACTGGTTATCTTACAAAAATCGAAGAACCATCACTTGAAGCAACAGCTTAAGTTTTTACTTATTAGAATAGTCCGGGCTTTCTTCCAAGTTCCGGATTTTTTTTCTCGTGACTTTTTCCCGCCTTTTGTCCATAAGACCTCTGGTTATGCTATTTGCTAATTGTTTAAAAAATTCTTATGGACCATTGGTTGTAAATTATAAAAATACTCCCAGTCAGCCTGGGGATGACGGAACCGCTAGTTAACGTCGCTACACACACAAGCCGGCAAGGAAACTATCATTCCGTCTTATGAGTGTTTCTGCCCCCCCTGTCTTCCTTCCGTATTTTTACCATTTGTTTTTAAAAGTCCACAAGAATTCCGTTTATGCTGTGTAAACTTTTAAAATGAAAAATCAATTTGTTCAATTAATTTTAATGCGGCTGTGTATTTTTCTTCTTTGTCTGTTACTTTAGGCAGCCAGTGGATTGTTACGCCTTTTTTTTCCATTCCTCTGAACCATGTTTCCTGGCGTTTTGCAAACTGTGCAATGGCGTGATAAAGTCTGTCTGTCATTTCTTCTATACTTGAATATTTATTCTGCAGGTAATCACTTACATATCTGTATTCAAGTCCCAGTTTATCTAACCGCTGCCAGCTGTAGCCACTATTGTGCAATTCCTGGACTTCTTCTATCATTCCAGCTTTTATTCTTTCTTCAAGTCTGATTCTTATATTTTTATGAAGTTCATCCCTTGGAATTGTTGTTCCTATTATAAAAGGGTTTACTTTTTCTCGTTTTGCTTTTTCTTCCCAATACCATTTTGAATCATCTGACTGTTTATAGCTTTCAATTTCTATTGCATGAATCACTCGTTCTTTATCTAAAAAATCACTGGTATTATGATGATTTGGTCTTAAAGCAAGAAGTTTTTTTACCAGTTCTTCAAGATTCATAGACTCAAGTTGAGCATGGAACTCTGGATTTTCTGGCACTGGAATAAGATCATAATCCCGAACAATTGAATCCACATACATTCCAGTTCCCCCAACCACCAGTGGAGGCGTTCCACCTTTCTGTTTTAGCTGGGCAAAAATTTTATAAAAATCCTGTTGATAATTAAAAACATTATATTCAGTATCAAGAGTGGTAATATCAATCATATAATATGGAATCTGGCGACCCTGATAATTATATTCCTGAATATCTTTTCCGCTTCCAAGATCAAGTCCTTTGTAAGTCTGACGACTGTCTGCACTTATAATCGAAGTATTCAGATGATGAGCCAGTCTTACGCCAAGAGAAGTTTTTCCTACTGCAGTTGGGCCAAGAAGAATTATACAATTATATTTATTTTTACTCATTGGTTACACATCCAGATTTTCCCAGATTTTCATTTTATGAATTGATTTTATGCTGATTATATCAACTTTATCCATAAAAAAAAAGACGGGTCCCAGTAATACCAGAACCCGTCATGCAGGAGCTAAAAATTATCTATTTATTTGATGCTGATATCATCAATATAGAAACTTCCGGCACTTCTTGCAGAAACATACCATCTGATGTAGTAAGTTCCAGTAAGGTTTAAAGCTTTTGAATAACTCTTTGCAGTTGTTGTAACTGCACCGCTTGTTTTGTTTGCGGCATAACTTGCAGCTGTTGTCCATGTACTCTTGTCTTTAGAATACTGAAGCTGAACAGTATAAACAGAAGTTGAACCTGATGCTCTTGCCTTGAATGTTACAGTTCCTGGATTTGTTACTGCAGGGCTGTAAACATATTTACCTTTTGCATTCAATGTCATACCGTAAGAACCGCTGATTTTTGCGCTTGTTGCAACAGAACCAGTGTTTGTCCATCCGTTGTTGTTTGGTACGGCACCAGTTTTAAATCCTTCAGAAGTTTCAAAGCCGGCTGTTGTTGCTGTTGCTGCAGATGTAGATGATTCTGGTGTAGTTGTTGCTGCAGAAGAACTAAGTGTGCCAGTTCCACCATTTGTAAGTGTTACTTCATCAATATAGAAGCTTCCTGCACTTCTAGTCTTTACATACCATCTGATATAATATTTACCTTTAAGGTTGATAGTTTCTGAGTAGCTTGTTGCAGTTGATTTTACATCACCGCCATTTGCACCGTTTGCAGAATATGTTTTAAGAACAGTCCAGTTTGTCTTGTCAGCAGAAACCTGAAGTTCAACAGTATATTTTGCAGTTGTAGAAGAAGCCTTGCACTTGAATGTAAGTTTATTAGGATTTTCTACCTGTGGTGTGTACAGATATTTACCCTTTGCACTCAATGTTACACCATAGCTTCCAGCTGTTTTTGCACTTGTAGCAACACTACCATTGATATACCAGCCGTTGTTGTTTGCTGTTGTTCCAGTAACAAAACCTTCGCTTTTTTCAAATCCTGCAGAAAGAATTGTAGAAGAAGTTGCAGCAGGAGCTGTTACTTTCATAACGTAAGCACTTACAGAACCACCATCGCAGCGGAATTCCCCCCAACCGTCCGAATTTATTGTTACAACGTCGTTAACATTTCCAAGATAGTCATAGAACTGTTTGCCGGCAAATTTTTTGCCTACTTCCATCCATTTAGATCCACCAGCGTTGTCGCTCATAATTACAGCAATACCACTGTTTGCATGATCTGTATCACCTTCTCTTGTCCAGCCTATTACGTTGTTGTTATCAAAGTAATCACGCTGTGTTCCGTAAGCATAAAGTTTACGTGCCTTAATGAGCTTATCCAGTTTTGAAACTGGTGCCATGTTAATATTGTATCCCTTATCAGAATACTGTGCACCATAAAGGTCAGCATAGAATACACATGGGTAACCTTCCTGACGCAAAAGAATAAGAGCGTATGCCAGAGGTTTAAACCACCAGTTAACTGTGCTTTCAAGAGCCTGGCATGGCTGTGTATCATGGTTTTCTACGATTGAAACAGATTTCATTGGGTTTACTTTTGTAAGTGTTCCGTTAAGAATTGAACCCATATCGTAGTTTCCATTGCCATAAGATGCCTGGTAGAAGTTCATGTGCATTGGAGCATCAAAAAGGCTCATACAGCCGTTGGTTTTATCAATAAAGTTTGTAAGTTTGCCAACATCATAATTCCAGAATTCACCAACAGTAAAGAGTTCTTTACCAGTTGCAGAGCGAACATTACTAATCCAGTCGTTAAAGAAGCCGTACTTAATGTGTTTAACAGCATCCATACGGAAACCATCAAGGTTAGCAAAATCAACATACCATTTAGCCCATGTTTTAAGTTCGTTTACAACTTCAGGATGATCCATATCAAGGTCGGCATACATGAGGTAGTCATAGTTCTGGTTTTCGTTATCAACTTCCCAGTCCCAGCCTTTTCCTTCTCCACGGAATTTAAAGATAGCATTCTGACTTCCACCACCGTTTACTGACTGTGCATAGTCTACACCATCAAAGTGATACCAGTGCCATTTGAAGTTTGAATATTTGTAGCCGTTAGAAGTAATACGTCCAGGGAATGTAAATCCTGTCCATGAATCAATGTTTACATCTCCACCGTATTCGTAATTGCGGTTATCATTGTAAACGCGAACAGCATTTGAGTTTTCTGTTACGTCCGCATTAGCACGATGATTGAATACAACATCAGCATAAATGTTGATTCCTACAGCATGAGCAGCATTAATTGCAGCCAGATACTGATCTTTTGTACCATACTTTGTGCGAACTGTTCCTTTCTGGTTGAATTCCCCCAGGTCGTACATATCGTACACACCGTAACCAACATCACTGGAACTTGTTCCTTTGTAAGCAGGTGGAAGCCAGAGAGCTGTAATACCCATATCAGCAAGAGAAGCTGCATTGTTTTTTACTTCAGTCCACAAACCTGAAGTACCATTGCTTTCTGGTGTATACCAGTGGAAATACTGCATCATTGTACCGTTATCAACTACAGTACTTGCAACACGACTTTCTGAATTTTCGCCAGATTTTTCTGGTCCGAAAGCAGTTTTACATGAAAAGAAAAATGTACAGGAGATAAGCAGCGAGAGCAAGGCAATAAAAAATTTCTTAACCATAATTCTATCCTCCTCGTAATAAGAAAAACATTTATTCTGACTAAAGTTTATTACTTAATTTTATTATGAAGCGGTATTTATTCTTGCGCAATAAAAAAATTCAAATATAATAATTTTTTTTAAAATTTTTTTTTTATGGTTTTAGAAATTTAATAAATTTCACCAAGTTTTAAGATTTTTTTAAGTGAGATAACAAAATATAACAAAATCCGCTGAGTGGCAAATTCAAAGTCAAACAAACCAACAAATTTTGTTAAATTTCATTGCAAATTTATTTAACACTTTAAGATAATATCAATAAAATCAACATTTTATAAAATTACCATTTTTATAAGAATTTCTACTTTTTCAGGTAAAATTCGTCTTTAATCTTACCATCCAGGTCTTTTAACTGTATTCTGATTGAATTTTCTTCAATAAACAAAACACCAAAACCTCTAAAATCATTCTGGAAAGCTGCACAATATGGAGAACTGCTGTCTACCTTATAACGGGAAGAAATATCACCACTTACAGAAGGCAGAGTTAAATATGTTACGCCGTTAATTTTATTTGTTCTATTATATAAATGATGATGCCCGGTAACCACAAGATCAACATTGAATTTTTCAAACAGAGGACTTAAATCTTTTCTTAATTTTTCACTGCCTGTTTCCTGCAAACTGGAAAGGTAAAAACCATGATGACCAAATACAACAGTAAACTTACTCTGGTTATTTTGCAAAACTTTGGAAATCCATTCATACTGCTTACTTCCAGCCCCGGTAGAACTATTTGTATTAATTGCAATAAAACGAATATCACCATAAGTAAAAGTATAATAAGTTTCGTCCATTCCAAAAAAATTGCGGAAATATGGACCGCCGGTATCGTTGTTGCCCTGAGATGCACAAACTGGAATTCCTCCCAGATAAGGAAGCTTCTGAAAGAAATTTTTATCCCAGTTTTTGATTTTACCATCTTCCAGCATATCACCACAGCTAAGGATAAAAGCCGGTTTTTCTGATTTAAATCGATTAAAAGCCTTCTGAGTAAGTTCCGGATAAGTCTGATGATCGCTGCAAAGGATTATTTTATTATTAGTTCCATAGTTGAATTTTACAGCCGGTCTGCCGCTTATCTTATAAAAATAATTTTTACCGTTTTCGAGATTAGAAAAATCAGCATAATAACCACTTGGGCGGCCGCTTACAGTTCCCCTAAAAACTTCAACCTCACTGCCCTTTGTACCGGCTTCTCCAAAAATAAGAGACACTTTCTTTTGATTATAATTCCATGTTAAACGGGCTCCATTTTCTGTAAAACGAAGAACAGGCGGTCTTATCATCAAAGCAGCATCATCTTTCTGCTTATTTTTCTGTTCTTTAGATAACTTTTTGGAATCCTTTGAATAAACTAATGCAGATGCTGTTAAAACAATTAAAATAAATGTAAATAATCTTCTGTTTTTCATTCTTATCTCTAAAAAACCCCTTAAAATATTCCCTTCTACAAAAATTATAACAAAAAAAAACGCGGATTTCAAACCAAATTTCAAATTTTCAATGATTTTATTTTCTGCCACACTTGTTTTTTTAAGCTGCAAAAACAACGCTGAAGATTCTGTAATTTTAAGTGCAAAATTCTGGACACCCAGTCCCTGTGAGCGGACAGTAAAATAAAGACCTTGCAATAAAAAACACCAGTCCCCGCTGGACTATGTCCATTAAAGATTGGGGACTGGCAGTTAATCGGTTTGCAATATTATTTGACGGGGGGAGCGTTCCCGGCGTTAATTAAACTTTGCAATTTACATAGTATTTATGACAGGGGCGTTGTTTTCCATTTAGAGTTTTTACCTGTTTTTCCTCTCCTGTAATTCCAAAATGTTCTACTATAATAATTCTTATCATAGTAAAATCATAATTTTTTTTCATCTTTCATCTTTGAAAGAATAGGAAGCATTGCAGATTGAAAACCAGGTATCATTTTGTTCATTTCTTCTTTTTATATTTTTAAAGCGCCTCAAGTAGTGGACGTCCACATAACAATTGGTTGTACCGCAGCGGGCTCGACTGCCTGTCGACTACGAACCTGTTATGTGTGATTTTATTGTTTATGATTTATTAACCACTGTTTTATATCATCTCTGGCCATTTTTCCGGAAGCAACATTTAAACCAAATTCGATTAAATCATTTTGTGTATAGCTCATCTCGAACCCCTTCAATTCCGCCAGTTTTTGAAATTAAGATGCCTTAATTGTATTTACTGTTTTCTTTACAAAACTTGTTAGAGACTACAATCATGACAACAACATCTATTAAAACCAGAGCTACAAATATAAATACAAAATAATTATTTTGCAAAAGTCTTTTATTTATTGCCATTATTCCAACTAGTATGGTAATAACTGACATACCTATTCCCATACAATGACACAACTTTTTTGCATTATATTTTTCTTTTTCTTCTTTACTTGCAGTATTGTAACCTGCAATAAGACTTACACCATGTCCAGTAAGGAAAATAATACTAATAATTGCAAGTAATCCAAAAACAGCCCAAAGTACATAAGAACCAACGTCATCTAATGTCATTTTTTATTCCTCCTGAATAAACTATTATAAAATATGAATTATTATTCTTTCTCCACAAGCGCCTCAAATGGCGGGTGTCCACATAACAATTGGTTGTACCGCAGCGGGTTCGACCGATTTGTTGGCTTTGAACTTCTTGTTAGGCTAATTTCCTATCAACTCAAAATACTTTGCAGGAGTGAAAATCAACGGTTTGTCAATTTTTACTTCTTCAAAATCTTTATCGCCAGTGAGTAAAATATCAGAATCAGATAAAATTGCTGATACAAGAACAGGCAAATCTTTTATATCCCTGATTTTTGGATATTTCTTTTCATCGATTTTATTTGGAGTTGTATATTCTTCAAAATTAATGCCATTAAAGAAGATTTCAAGTTGTTCAATTTTTGCAGGAAATTTCTTTTCAAATACTTCCTTACATTCATCTTTTGTGTAAGATGAGATTATTAGAGTATGTTTTTCAAGCAAATGAGAAAAAACTTTAGCAACTTTCCCATTTGGAAAAAGCATTGCTGAGATTACGACATTTGTATCAACAAAAACTCTCACCTAGAATTCCTCAATTCCTTGATATAAGCAACAACATCGTCTTCGGTCTCAAAACCGGCTTTTTTTGCTTCGCCTTGCATTTGAGCCTGTACATTTGCCAGTGTGATTTGAGATGCATTCGTAATATAAATTCTGCCTCTGCTTTCCTCAAAGAATACTTTGTCACCAGTTTTCAACTGAAGTTTATTCCTTATCATAATAGGAATTGTAATCTGACCTTTTGATGTTACTTTTGCAAGCTCCATAAAATACCTCCTTACTTTCCTTACTTAATAGTAATACCTTTTACTTTTTCCGTCAATGATTTTTCGTTGTTTATTGTAGAAAAGGAAAGAAAGAACAAATATCATAGCAAGAATAAAGATTATAAATAGGATTGATGTTAATTCATTCCAGCCGAAAAACTTGTCTATGAACCAAGAAAAGGCATAGCACGGGTACCGGTTCACCTTCACGCAGGGGCGTTCGGCATTTTTGGCGGACGC
>JAEDJS010000065.1 GCA_016296205.1 Treponema sp.
AATTCTGCAAGCTGTGGGTTAGCAAGCAACAACCAGCGGCGCTGTGTAATACCGTTTGTTTTGTTGTTGAACTTCTGTGGGTACAGCTCGTACCAGTCTTTAAGTTCCTGGGTTTTGAGCAGTTCTGTGTGCAATGCAGCAACACCGTTTACAGAATAACCTGCGTGAATAGCAAGCCATGCCATGTATACTTTTCCATCATGGATAATGCTCATGCGGTGATGTCTGTTATAGTCACCTGGGAATTTTTCCTGAAGTTCAATTGCAAAGCGGCGGTTGATTTCTTCTACGATTTCGTAAATACGTGGAATAAGTCCCTGGAAAATATCAATTGGCCATTTTTCCAATGCTTCTGCAAGAATTGTATGGTTTGTATATGCGAATGTTTTCTGAACAATCTGCCAGCTTTCATCCCAGCCCAATTTATATTCATCCATAAGAATGCGCATAAGCTCTGGGATTGCAACTACTGGGTGAGTATCATTCAACTGAATTACATGAAGCTTTGGGAACATAGCAAAATCGTTTCCGTGTTTTGCTGTGAAAGAACGAATCATGTCCTGCAATGAAGCACTTGTAAAGAAGTACTGCTGCATAAGACGGAGAGTTTTTCCTTCTGGTCCATTATCATTTGGATAAAGAACACGGCTAATGTTTTCTGCATCATTCTTGCGGATTACTGCATCATGATAGCGCATGTCATTAAACAGCTGAAGATTGAATCCATTTGAACTTGAAGCTTCCCACAAACGAAGTGTATCGATTGTTTTTGTACCGTAACCGATAATTGGCATATCATAAGGAGTTGCAACAACTTCACCAAGCCAGTTGCCGAATTTAACTTTTACCTGAAGATCTTCACGCTTGATTTCCCAAGGATCTGTTCTTGAAAGCCATACATCAGGATATTCAACCTGACTTCCGTTTTCGATGTGCTGTTCAAACATACCGTATTCATAACGGATTCCGTAGCCCATTGCTGGATAATCAAGAGTTGCAAGAGAGTCCATAAAACATGCTGCAAGGCGACCAAGACCACCGTTTCCAAGACCAGCATCTGGTTCCTGTTCTTCTACCAGGTTGTAGTCTACATCAAGTTCTTTAAGAACATCAACGATTTCGCCTTTAATTCCTGCGTTAACAATATTGTTACTGAAGGCACGTCCCATAAGGAATTCTGCAGACATATAGTATACTCTGCGCATTTCCTTAGATACTTCTTTATCACGTGTTGCAACCCAGTCTTCCATGATAAGGTCCATTACACATGAGCTCACTGCTTCAAAAATATCACGCTTTGATGCAGTCTTAATGTCAGCACCAAACTGGCGGCGTAATTTTACATGCAAATCCTTTTTGAACTGTGCTTTATCAAATTTCATAATATGTGATTCCTCACTTGTTTAGCATTAGTAATTGCACAAAAACGGCAATCAATCGGTTTATTTTTTCAGAAAATAGTCATAAGGTCAAGGGGGTATAGTAAAAACAACATATCTGGCCATTCAACTTAAATCACAATATCCTGCTCGAATATTTCAGAACCGGAACAAAATACACAGGCACGACGCAAAATATTGTGAAGCTCCCGGATATTTCCAGGAAAATCATAATGATACAATTTTTTAAGAGCCCCGGAACTAATTGATTTTTTATACTTCACTGCAAAATTCCTGCATAAATTTTCCAGGTCTTCCAGATGATGTCTAAGGGGAGGAATTTCCAGCTTTATTGAATTTATTCTATATAATAGTTCCCTGCAAAATTTTCCCATTTCTGCCTGATGTTCAAGATTTTTACTGGTGGCATATATAATCCTGGAGTCAAATTCAACTTCATCACAGGCACCTACCGGCATATATTTTTTATTTTCCAGAGCGGTAAGAAGCTTTGGCTGGAGACTCAAGGGAAAATAGGACACTTCGTCTATGAACAGATTTCCGCCGTTACTTTGAGCAAAAAATCCGTTTTTATTTCTGGCACCGGTAAAAGCTCCTGGAACATTGCCAAAAAATTCACTTTCAAAAAGGTTTTCGGAAATACTTCCAACATTTACCGGCAAAAATTTATTGTTTTTTCTTGGTGAATGATGATGAATGTACCGGGCAGTCCAGCTTTTTCCGCAGCCCGTTTCTCCTTCCAGCAGAACATCTTCATCGCAGTGGCAGACACATTCCAGCTGCTGCAAAAAATATTTCATCTGGGAGTTTTCATATTTTACTGGAAAAAAATCCGATTTTTTATAGAAAAGTTGATTTATATTCTGTTGATTTATTAAAAAATTTTGGAACTGGTCAAATTTTTCCTGCTGATTCTGACTGTTAATAATAAAAATCTTGCGTAAATCCAGCTCTTCCGGCAATGATGACTGATCAGAAAGAATTGCAGTTGAATTCTGCAAAACGCTGAAATTCTCTTCCAATGATTCCGGGGAAATAAGAAATTTTCTGAATTCGCAGGGGATTTCAAGAATACATCGTTCATAAAAATCCTGATTCAAAGTCAGAACAGCAATCTGATTGTTAAACATTTTTTAAATTCAAAACACTTTATGAATAATTAATTCGGTGGCAGCAAAAATTACTTAAGTGATTTTTTTGTAAGTTGATGGAGTTATGAACAGATTTTGTGTAGTTTGTAGGAGATTTGAGGGGAAATTCTTATAAATGTGCATTCAACACAATATCTGCTGAATATTTTAAAGTTTAATTTTTTTTAGAAATTAACAGAATGATTTTTCTTTACAATAAATAAACACAATGTTAAAATATAAAATTATGGAAACTAATAAACGAACTGCAGGTATTTTGCTGCACATAACTTCACTTCCTGGAACACCGGGAATCGGTACAATGGGCGCTAAGGCGTATGATTTTGTAAACTGGTTGGAAAAAGCAGGCCAGCACTTATGGCAGGTTCTTCCTATTGGACCTACTGGATATGGTGACAGTCCTTATGCTTCTTTCTCTACATTTGCAGGAAACCCACTTCTTATTGACCTTGATGACTTGGTTGCAAGAAACTGGGCAACAGCAGAAATGATCAAACCAGCAGATTACATCAAAAATGAGGGACCTGTTGATTACGGTTCAGTTGTTTGGTGGAAGATTCCTGTTCTTAAGAACTGTGCTGTTTACTTTATGGAAAATGCTTCCAAAGAAGACCGCCAGAAGTACGAAGCTTTTAAAAATGATGAAAGTGCATGGCTCAACAACTTTGCAATCTTTATGAGCATTAAAGAATTCTACGATGCAAAGGCAAATGCAGAAGGTGTTTCTGGAACTGCTAGTGTATGGAATGCTTTCTGGCCAAAGGAACTTGCTAAATGTGATCCAAAAGCAACAAGCAGGTGGGCTGCAGAACATGTTAAGGAAGTTGAAATTTACAAAGTAATTCAGTTCTTCTTCCAGACTCAGTGGCTTAAACTTAAAGAATATGCAAATTCAAAGAATGTTAAGATTGTTGGAGATATCCCGATTTTCGTTGCTTTGGACAGCGCAGACGTATGGAGTCACCAGGAACTATTCCAGATGGACAAGAAAACTGGTTTGCAGTTAAAGGCAGCCGGTGTTCCTCCTGATTACTTTAGTGCTACAGGTCAGCTTTGGGGAAATCCTTTGTATGACTGGGCAGCAATGGAAAAAACAAAATATTACTGGTGGGTAGAAAGAATCAAGCGTCTTATGGATCTTGTTGATTTTGTACGAATCGACCACTTCCGCGGATTTGACGAATACTGGTCAATTCCTTACGGAGAAGAAACAGCAATTAACGGAAAGTGGATGCCAGGTCCAAAGAAAAAACTGTTTGATGCAATTAAAAAAGCATTGGGCGACCTTCCAATTATTGCAGAAGATTTGGGCGACATTACAGAAAGCGTAATTGAACTCCGGGACGGCTGCAAATTCCCTGGAATGAAAATCCTCCAGTTTGCATTTGACGCTAACGAAGCCGGTGCAGAGGGATTTACAAATGCATTCCTTCCTCACATGTACCCAAAGAACTGCGTAGTTTACACAGGTACACATGATAACGAAACCTTGCAGGGCTGGATCAACGAAAGTCCAGACAAACAGCTTATGAACTGTGCCTCTTACCTTTTGGGAAGACCAGTTGACGCCGGAGAAGCAAAATCAATGGCAAACAACGGACAACTTTGTGCTCTTATGGTAAAAGCCGCTTATGCTTCAACTGCAGATATGTGCATTATTCCACTGCAGGATGTATTTGGATTTGGTCACGATACAAGAATGAACACTCCATCTACAACAGGTGCAAACTGGGCATGGCGTATGGATGAAAACCTTCTGAACGACACAGACAAAGCAAACTGGCTTAAACAGCTCAACTACTACTACGGTCGTGTTTAATTTTTAACCGCAAAAGTTAAGCACCGTATAAAATAAAACACCCGCCGGCAGAAGATTTTGCAGGCGGGTGTTTTTTTTTATTAAAATATGGCTTATCCAATGTAGTCAAAATCGTAGACAATCTGGTCTGTATTCATTGCCACGTTTTTGCACAGTGGAACTTTTTTGCCGCTGCGTACAAAGAACACAACTTCGTTCAAATCAACTTTGATATAATGATCACCTTTGGAAACTTGTTTCTGCTCTGCAACTTTATTGTCTTTATAGCGGACAAGTGTCATTTCTTCAGGGATGTAAACATAACGACCCGTTGCATTCTGCGTGTAAACAGGGGCAATCATCAGGCTGTCTCCAACCATAAGCTGATCTTCTACTTCACGAGCCCTTTCATCTTCTGGGAATTCAAAGGCTAGTGGGGTAAAATACATTTTGTTGTTTTTTGCACATTCAGTGAACTGCTGATACAAGTAAGGAATCAACTTATATCTCAAACCAATTATGCTGGCAAAGTCCTGAGGATTTTCGAACTGGTAGAATTCCTGTTCACGGGTGCCAAGTGCACTGTGATTTCTTAAAAGTGGAGTAAAAATTCCAAAAGCATACCATCTTAATACCAGATCCCTTGTAGCATTCCAGCCGAATCCGCCTAAATCTGTACCGGTGTAAAGGAACCCGCACATGTTAAGAGAAGGCATCATGTGAATTCCCATCAGCAAATGTTCCCAATGACTTGAATTGTCGCCAGTCCAGATTCCTCCGTAACGGTGAGCACCAATACAACTGGCACGACTGAACAGAAGATATTTTTCTTTGCCTACCAGCTGCTCCAAAGCTTCACCACTGGCACGAGTCATATTGGCACCGTACAAATTGTGAACATCGTAATGAACTACCTGTTTTGTGCTTCCATCCTTCTGGGTTGCATTGTGCACAAACCTTTTGTAATCTTCCGGATTATTCTGAATTCCGCTGCAAAGATCTTTAAATTTAAAAAATTCCCAGACATCAAGTTTTTCCAGGTTGATTTTAGAAATTTCTTTAAACTTTTCTTCCAGTGTGTCTTTACTGTAAAAAAGTGCTGGCTCATTCATATCGTTCCAGAATCCTTCAATTCCGGCATCAGTAAGAACCTTGTATTTTGAACCAAACCATTTGCGAACATCTGCATTAAGGAAATCAGGGAAAAGTGAATCTCCTGGCCACACTCCCCCAATAAATTCCCGGCCGTCTTTTGTTTTGCTGAACATTCCAAGTTTTTTGCCTTCATCGCAAACGTCATACCCATCCTGATTTTTAACTGCGGAATCAATAATTGGAACCATGCGGATTCCCCGGTCCTTCATTTTGCCAACAAATTTCTTAAAATCTGGGAATAGTTTTTTGTTGATTGTAAAATCCTTGAAATCTTCCATGTAATCAATATCCATGAAAATTGCATCAAGGGGAACATTGTTCTTTGCAAAATTATCTGCAATTGTTTCAAAATCTTTTTCGGTTACATATCCCCAGCGGCTCTGCATGTTTCCAAAGCCCCAAACCGGTGGAATATAACTCTGCCCAATAAGCTTTCTAAACTGACTTACAATACTTTTCTGTTTATATTCAGAATCTTCCGGGGTGATAAAATAAATTTCAATATCACCTGACTGAGCTTTAACGCAAACTGTATCCCATTTTTCAAAACACAAATCAAAATGAAGTTTTCCAGGATAATCAAAAAATACGCCAAAATTTTTACTTCCACTAAAAGAAATAAAATTGTGGGCACCATAAAGACTTTCGTCTCCTGGAGTCTGCTGAGGATTGTCGCTGCAGAAACTTGTAAAATGGTATCCCCGTTTATTAATGCCCCGGACGTTTTCTCCCAGACCAAAAATCTGATCTGCTTCTTCTAATTTTAAAGTCCATGTAAAAGGGTATTCTGAATCTTCAGCCGGTGTTTTAATTTCAACTGAACCAAAAGGAATTTTATCTGCAGAAGGAATAATTTCTTCTGTGCAGGCAAAAGTGTCAAAGTGATTTCCGTAATTGAATCTTTTAATCATATTTTTATTTTATTATTGCTTTTTTATAAAATCTTGTGATATAGTCTCATAAAATTGTATTATTTTCGCTAAAAGAGGATTATATGGACTCAAAATTTCTAAAGCCTTCAGAAAAATTTCCTTCATCTGCAGTACCGGTAAATATTAAAACCTACGACACTACTTTGGAAAGCTTTTCCTACAATCTTCACTGGCACATGGAACAGGAAATTCTGCACATTATCAGGGGAAGTCTTACTATTACTCTTAACGGCAAAAAAATTATTCTTAACCAGGATCAGTTTTGTTTTATTCAAAGTGGAACTCTCCATTCAGTGGAGGCAGATAAAAAACAAAATTGTACTTTTGAAAGTCTGATTTTTAACATCAATTTTCTTCAGAATATTATTACTGGCGGTGAAAATTTTCTGCAAAAGATTTCCAACCATCAGGTAATAATTAAACCAGTAATATCTGGGGAAGACAACAGTCTGATTTTACCACTGTATGCTGTATTCAACTCTATGAAAAAAGAATTACCGGGAAAAGATTTTCTTTGTGTTGGTGGACTGCTTTCTTTCTTTGGAGCACTTTTTAACGGACAGGGATTTATAGAAAACGAACAGGCAGCCAATACTCAGGCAATTAAGAAAAATTCCCAACTGAACGATTCAATCAACTTTATCCAGAAAAATTTTGACAAACAAATTACACTGGAAGACATGGCAGCCAGTGCGGGAGTTTCAACAAAATATTTCTGCAAATTTTTTAGAGAGGCAATAGGCTTTACTCCTGTAAATTATTTGAACAATTACCGCATAGAAAAAGCCTGCTGGTTGTTAAGAACCACAAATGATGAAATCACTCAAATTGCCATGAATTGCGGTTTTAACAACTACAGCTATTTTATCCGATTATTTGGAAAGACTAAACAAACGACTCCGCTAAAATATCGGAATCAGATTGAATTATCTTCTCAAGAAAATTTTCTTCTTTCAGACAGCCAAATTCATCCTGAGCTTCTTGAGACAATGGATGAGAAAATTCCAATGGTTCAGAAGGCAAAGAATAAATCCGGCAGAACTTCAAAGTTTGGCCACGATACAAAGTAATTGGATCACTATTGCCCAAAAGCTCCACATCAATATCTTCTGCAGATGGAGAAGTAAATTTAATGTAGAAATTTTTCTTTGTCCATTTTAATTCCAGCACAATCTGATTTTCGCCTGTTCCAAAAGTCTGGCATGCATAGCCTTTTTTTAGAGCAGAAGGCATTTTTGGATTGATGATAATTTTGTTTTCCATAAGCCGTGGGTTGATTCCACAATAGTACTGCCAGAAAACACGGTTAAATTCACTTACACTCCAGGCCTGGCTCCATGTTCCGCTTGGATGAATTTTTCCATCTTTATCCAGATATGCAGAAAGGTTTTCGCTCATTGTTCCAGCACAATCCAGATTCAGAATCTGCCACGACAAATTGCCGGTAAGTTCAAAAGCAAGCTCCTGATAGCAGTTATCACACAATGCACCAATGGCAGGACCAGCATTCCAGCCCCAGATAGTTCCGTTATGGTAAGCAGCATCTTTATGGTATTTATCGCAATTGTCGTGGTAAGGGTGAAAATTCCACTCATGCTGACTAAGAGAACAAATGCCCCAGGGGAACAAAAGTTCGCCACATGCATTTTGAGTTATTTTTTGGGCAATTGATTTTTCCAGCAACGGTTTTTCTGCAAATGGAATTGTTACTGCAAAAAGTTGATTCATTCTTACTGAATAATCCGGTTTATCTTTTGCATCAATTCTGTCTGCCAGCTTCTGATTTTTTTTATCCCAGAATTTTTCTACAAAATTTTTGGACACAATTTCTGCAATATTTCTATATTTTTGACTCTCCTCTTCATAGCCAAGAATCTCTGCAATTTTAGAACCGCAAACAAGTGACTGCCACCACAAAACCTGAATATCATTTGCTCTTGTTCCACGAGGGGACCAGCTTTTTAATCCTTTAATGCGGGCATCCATCCAGCTGTCTGCATCTTTGTGAAGAACAAAATAATCCTTATCAACTCGCAATTCCAGATCACTTTCCAGCACAAGTTGAATTTCCGGCCAGACTTCTTTAAGAAAATCTTTATCTCCTGTGTAGCAGCAGTATTCATAAATCTCACGGATAAGCCAGTAACCACCGTCGGCAGTATTGTAAATTGTTTCTGTAGTTGTATACCTGTTTGGAATGCGTCCATAAACCGGTGAATTCTTATCCTTGCACTGGAATTTTAAAAATCCCTGAATAACTTTTTTTGCTTTATCATATTGTCCGGTAACAAGAAGAATTCCCGGCAGTGCAATAAAAGTGTCACGCCCCCAGTTGTCCCTGAACCATGGAAGCCCGGCCCAGATTCCTTCCCAGCCATCAATATCGTTTACAAAGGTAAAACCGTTGGCATGAGAAAATGATAGAGCCTGATTGTAAAGCTCACTGTTTGTTTTAAAAGTTGATTTTGAAAGCCTTGCCCAGAACCGTTCACTGAATTCTTCAAAAGTTTCATGCTCTTCATCAGAAAAATCAAAATAATATTCTGCACCGTTAGACAATTCAAAAGCAGAATTTTCCATTTCTTTATCATCAGACACAAGTGCAAAATAATCACCAGAACCTTTCTTTAAAACTTTAACGTAGAAAGCATTTTTAACAAGTGCAATTTTAAGAAGGGTTTTTGTTTTTTCAAAATAAATTTCTGCACTGTCAAGATTAACTGTTGTCCGGCAATCTGAATACCGGGTATAACATTTATTATTCTTTAAAATATAAAAATCTTTGATAAATGTTTTATCACCCTTTTTAACACCATCGGTTAATTTAGGATTGCTTGAATGAAACATTAAATAAGCACCGTGATTATCTGCAAAAGAAAACATACGGTTCTGTTGAGATGAAAATTTAATTGACTGCATACTTTTAGTTTACGATACAAATCGATATAATTCAATAAGATTTTAGCTTAAAAATCAATTCCCGCAGGAGGTTATGGATTCATTATGGTTAAATGTGATGCAATTATTTTTGACATGGACGGAATTCTTCTTGATACAGAAACAATGTGCCGCCGGACATGGATGCAAATTTGCGATGAATGGAAGCTTGGCACTCACCAAAAAATGGAAGAAACATTCAAAAAAGCAATTGGCTGCAGCAGAAGTGATACTGCAGAAATTCTAGAATCAACGTACAAACCACTTAAATCCAGTTTCAATGGAATTGAATTTCTTGATCTTGCCCGGGAATATTTTTACAAGCTTGAACAGACAGAAGGAATCGGGCTGATGTTTTACGCAAAAGAATGTCTACAGCAATTGAGCAGTCATTACACAATTGCCCTGGCTTCCAGTACTCGTGGTGAACTGGTTTTACGGCAGTTAAAAGAAGCGGGACTTTACGATTATATCAAAACTTTTACAACAGGCGACATGGTGGAACATTCCAAACCGGATCCGGAAATTTATATTAAAGCTTGCAAATCAGTTGGGGCAAAACCGGAAAATTCAATTGGGGTAGAAGACAGTTTTAACGGCGTAAGAAGTGCTTACAGTGCTGGGCTCAAAACAGTGATGATTCCCGATCAGTTGCAGCCAACAGAAGAAATTTCCCGAATGTACTGGAATAAATTTGATAATTTAAAAGAATTCTGCGATTTTATGCTGAATAAATAAATTGTTTTTTGAAGTTGAATTTAAAACAATTTGCAAAATTCCAGATTAAGGAGTAAACTAAAAATTATGAGTACAAGATGTTTTTCAATGTTAAAACCTGGTGTGCTTAATCGCAGACTGGTTGGTGAAGTGTTAAGCCGTTTCGAAAAAAAAGGACTTAAAATTGTTGGTTTAAAACTTATGCAGATTACTCCTGAGCTTGCTCAGAAGCATTATGCCGAACATAAGGAAAAACCATTTTTTGGTGAACTGGTAAGCTACATTACAAGCGGTCCAGTTGTAGCATTTGTTCTGCAGGGTGATGACTGTGTTACTCTGGTACGCAAAATGTGCGGGGCCACAAAACCTTCAGAAGCAAACCCGGGTACAATTCGCGGCGACTATTGTATGCACACAAACTACAACATTGTTCACGCCAGCGACAGTGACGAAAGCGCAGAAAGAGAAATCAAGTTGTTCTTTAAACCAGAAGAATTATTCGACTGGGATGATACAACTCCAATTCCTTTCTAAAAAATCCAGAAAAATTTATTCAATAACCTAGGGTTATTAATAACCTAGGGTTATTAAATAATCTAGGGGCTGTCCAATAAATTAGTAGCATAGCGTCATCCTGAACTCGTTTCAGGATCTC
>JAEDJS010000066.1 GCA_016296205.1 Treponema sp.
AGCGTAAAAAGTCAATCGATTGTTGAAACAATCTTCTTGACTTTTTATGGGAGTTGATTAGATGGCGTTTGTGCAATTTTCAAAAGTCTCTCTGGCTTTTGGCGATCGTGATATTCTCAAAGATGTAAGCGTAAACTTGCAGGCTGGAACAAAAGCAGCTTTAACAGGTGCAAATGGTGCCGGAAAATCAACTTTGATAAAAATTATGGCAGGTTTACAGCAGCCCGACAGTGGACAGAGAATTGCTCAGAAGGATGCCCGGGTTGTTTATCTTCCACAGAGTGGCCTTGTTCACGCAGGTTGTACACTTATTCAGGAAGCAGATAAAGCCTTTGAGTGGGGATATGACCTTCAGAAAAAAATTGACCAGCTTGGTGAACAGCAGAAGGTAGAAGAACAAAGTGAACTTTTGCAGAAGCTTGAAGAAAGCGGATGGTATAGAAGGGACGCCCTTGCAGAAAGTGTTTTAATTGGTCTTGGATTTGACCGCAGTGATTTTAATAAGCGTACAGAAGAATTCAGCGGCGGATGGCAGATGCGTATTGCCCTTGCTAAATGTCTTATGTGTGGCCCGGACATTCTTCTGCTAGACGAACCTACAAACTATCTTGATATTGAAGCACGTAACTGGCTCGAAAAATTTCTTGCTGATTTTAACGGTGGATTTTTGCTTGTAAGCCACGACCGGTATTTTCTTGATCATACAATTAATGAAGTTTATGAGCTTTTTAACGGCGAACTAAAACGTTATCCGGGAAATTTTAGTCATTACGAACAGGTAAGACAAGTTGAACTTCAAACTTTGATTTCCCAGTATGAACAGCAGCAGCAGGAAATTCAAAAGCTTGAAGATTTTATTAATCGTTTTGGGTATAAAGCTACAAAGGCGGCTCAGGCTCAGGAACGTCAGAAAATGCTTGATAAATTGCTGGAAAATAAAATTGAAATTCCTGAAAGCCTTAAAAAAATTCACTTTAGTTTTCCAGCGGCACCACATTCCGGTCAGCTGGTGCTAACTCTGGAAGGAATTAAAAAAAGTTACGATGGACAATTCAACGTAATTGACGGACTTGATTTTGTTCTTGAAAAAAATGAGCGGTTAGTTGTAGCAGGAAGAAACGGTGCTGGTAAATCAACTCTTTTAAAAATTATTTCCGGGGTTGATTCAACTTTTACTGGTAACATTAAACTTGGCAGTGGTGTGAGCATTGGTTACTTTAGCCAGGATAGTGCAGAAAAAATTTGCGGAAGTGAATCAATTCTTCAGCGGCTTGAAAATGAAGCTCCCCTTGAACTTGTTCCAAAAATCCGTGACATGCTTGGTGCATTTTTGTTCCGTGGCGATGATGTTTATAAAAGCATTAACGTTTTGAGTGGTGGAGAAAAAAGTAGAATTGCACTTCTGGAACTTCTGTTAAAGCCAGTTAACCTTCTTGTTCTTGACGAACCAACAAACCACCTGGATATGCACTCAAAAGATGTTCTTCTTGAAGCATTAAAAGGGTTTGGCGGCACAGTAATTTTTGTTAGCCATGACCGTGGATTTATCGAAGATTTATCTACAAAAGTTCTTGAACTTCATCCTGGGAAATTTCGGGTATTTCCTGGTGATTATAAATATTATATGCAGCGTCTTGAAGATGAAGAAAATGGAATTATTCCGTCTTTGGATCAGGCTGCTGTAAACAAAAAATCTGCAAGGGTCCAAGAAGCACCAGTTGTTGTAAGCGAGACAAAACGCAGTTGGGAAGAACAGAAAAAACTTGAAGCAGAACGGCGCAAATTAGAAAAAGAAGTTGCCCGATTAGAAAATGAAATTGCAGAGACAGAAAATAAAAAAAATGAATTGCAGGAACGGATGGGATTGCCAGAAGTTTATTCCAATGGTGAGGAGTGCAAAAAGATTCAAAATCAGATTAATGAACTGGACGTAAAACTTGATGCACTTAATCAGCAATGGGAAGAGGCTGCAGTTCAGTTGATGTAATTAAAATGATTAAATTATTGCAGTATTAAATTATTGCAGTTCGGAGGTTTACATGAAGGTGTTAGTAATTGGTGGAGCTGGTTATATCGGTAGCCACGTAGTAAAGGAAATGATGAAGGCAGGACACAGTGTTACTGTATTCGATAATTTGTCGTCAGGACTTAGACAGAATCTGTTTGCGCAGAATGATTTTATCCATGGTGACATTTTGATTCCAGCAGAAATTGAATCAGCATTTGCTCGTGGTTTTGATGCATTTGTTCATCTTGCTGCATTTAAGGCCGCCGGTGAAAGTATGATTGAACCAGAAAAATATTCTGTAAATAATTTAATCGGTACAATCAACATTATGAATGCTGCAGTTAAATTTAATTGTAAGAAAATGGTATTCTCATCAAGTGCCGCAACTTTTGGAAGCCCGGAATATTTGCCAATGGACGAAAATCATCCCCAGAATCCAGAAAATTATTATGGATTTACAAAACTGGAAATTGAACGCATTATGAAATGGTATGATCAGCTTAAAGGATTAAGATTTGCAGCATTGCGTTATTTTAATGCCGCAGGTTATGATCCAGATGGTGAAGTAATTGGTTTGGAACAGAATCCGGCAAATCTCCTTCCACGCATTATGGAAGTTGCAATTGGAATGAAAACAGGAATGAAAGTTTTTGGAACAGATTACGATACTCGCGACGGTACATGTATCCGCGATTACGTTCATGTTACAGACCTTGCTGATGCTCACGTAAAAGCTTTGGAGTACATAGACAAAAACGATAAGTCACTATCATTGAACCTGGGAACAGAAAAAGGAACAACTGTTCTTGAACTTTTGAACGCTGCAAGAAAAATTACAGGTAAAGAAATTCCAGCAGAAAATGTTGAACGCCGCCCAGGTGATCCAGCTTGTCTTTATACAACAAATAAAATGGCAAAAGAATTACTTGGCTGGGAACCAAAATATTCTGATGTTGAAACACTCATTTCTTCAACATGGAACGCATATCTTAAAAATCAGAAATAAATAGAATTAAAACTCCGGCTTCCATGAAATCTTGGGAGCTGTAATTTTTTATAGTGGAAGAGAAAATGGGAAACGAATTCGATCAGCTTAAAAAATATATTTACAGCAACACAGAAATGGTTGTAGAACTGGAAAAACTTCTTTGTGCTATTCCTGCATTGGCTCCAGAAAATAAAGGTGACGGTGAATGGGAAAAATGTGAAGCACTTGAAAAATTTTTAATATCAAAAGGAATTAAAAATATTCAGCATTATGACGCACCGGATAGCAGAGTAAGCAGGGGAAGCCGTCCAAATGTTGTTGCAACAATTCCTGGTAACAAGGATGATTACGCAATTTGGGTAATGGCTCATCTTGATATTGTTCCAGCCGGAGAATTAAGTCTGTGGAATTCGAACCCATTTGAAGCAATTGTAAAAGAAGGAAAAATTTTTGGCCGTGGTGTAGAAGACAATCAGCAGGGGCTTTGCAGTGGAGTGCTTGCTGCAATGAGTTTTGCTGGTCAGCATATTTTGCCGGAACATACAATCAAGCTTTTGTTTATGGCAGACGAAGAAGTGGGATCAAAATATGGAATGGGCTATCTTGTAGAAAATCATCTTGATATTTTTGGCAAGAACGATTTGATTCTTATTCCGGATGGAGGTGATCCTCTTGGCCAGACAATTGAAGTTGCAGAAAAAAATATTATGTGGCTCAAGTTTCATACAGAAGGAAAACAGACTCACGGCTCAAGACCAGATGAAGGAATCAATGCCCATCTTGCATCATGCGAATTAAGTTTGATGATTCACAATCTTGGTAAAAAATTCAACAGAAAAGACAAGCTTTTTGAACCACCGGTAAGCACTTTTGAACCAACAATGAAACTTACGAATGTTGAAGGTGTAAACATTATTCCAGGTGATGATGTGATTTATTTTGACTGCAGAATTTTGCCATGCTATAAAATTGACCAGGTGATGGTGGAAGTAAAAAAATGTATGGAAAAAATCCAGAAAAAATATGGAGTTAAAATTTCTGTTGAATTTGTTCAGCGGGAAGAAAGTCCTGCAACTCCTGTTAATGCGCCAGTAGTTCTTAAACTTAAGGAAGCCATTAAAAATGTGCACGGTATAGAAGGCAAAACTATTGGCATTGGTGGAGGAACAGTTGCCGCAGCTCTCAGAAACAAAGGGATAAATGCAGCGGTCTGGAGTACAATGGACGAAACTGCTCATCAGCCAAACGAATATTGTATAATCGAAAATATTTTAAAAGATGCTTCAACTATTGCATACATGTGTTGTGACGGAAAATAAAAATGAAACATTTTAAACTTTTAACATCAATTATTTTTTTTGTGATTCTTTCTTCCTGTGTCACCACTAATTCAATAGAAAATGAACAGAGTTTTTTTGGTTTCTGGAATTCACATGATATGGAATATGTTGCAGAAGATATAGTAAAAGATATTGTAGAAAGTCACGCTTATCAATCCTGCTATAGATATTTTGGAAGAAAGCCGGTTCTCTGTGCTGGGATTTTTGAAAACTTAAGCGGCGAAAATTTTGATACAAAAACTTTAACCTCAAAATTTAACCAGGAATTTAAAATTCAGAAGCTTGAATATGAGTTGATTGATACTTCCGATATTTTAAAAGTTCGCCAGAATGCAGAATCCGCCGGCTGTGATTTATTTATTGCAGGTTCTGTAAAAACTGTTGTAGAAAATATGCAGGGCAAAATGAGCCGCCGTTTTATAGTTACAGCAAATCTTTATGATCTTTCTGCAGACAGAAAATTATGGACCGGCGAACACAGTCAGATAGTAAAAACCATCCGAAAATATGCGAAATTGAAATAATGGGGTTCAATAAGTCCTGTCATGCTGAACCTGATTCAGCATCCCAATCACCACAAAGTTCCCCAGAGATTCCGGATCAGGTCCGGAATGACACACTTGGCTCGGAATGACACACTTAGCCTCAGAGATTCCGGATCAGATCCGGAATGACACACTTGATTCGGAATGACACACTTAGTCCTAAGAGATTCCGGATCAGGTCCGGAATGACACACTTGGCCCGGAATGACACACTTAGTCCTCAGAGATTCCGGATCAGGTCCGGAATGACACATTAGTCCGGAATGACACACTTGGCTCGGAATGACGCACTTAGTCCTAAGAGATTCCGGATCAGGTCCGGAATGACACACTTTTTGTCATCCTGAAACACCCCACCCGTCATCCTGAACTGGATTCAGGATCTCACTCTATCTAATCTTAAAGAACAATCCCAAAATTGCAATTGTAATTAAAATTTGAGTAATCATGAATTTAATCAGAACCTGTGTTGGAGACCAGCCGTGGTTTTTTCTCATATGGTCGTGAAGGGGGAATCTTACCTTTTCAAAAATAGTAATGTGCAGGAATCTTTTAAGAGCAACTTTTAAAAGTCCCATTCCACCGTTAATAAAAATAATTGAACTTGTGGCCAGGAACATCAAAGGGTTTCCGGTAACCATAACAGCAATACCAATAAAAAATCCTAAAGCACGGCTTCCGGCATCACCCATTAAAACATTACTTGGAAAAGCGTTGTGCCATAAATATCCCATTAATACTCCGGCTAAACAGAAAGTAATTACTGCCCAGCTTGCACCATTATTAATGTGAGGAACAAGAAGGTAGTCTGCAATAACCTGATGGCCCAGAATAAAGTAGAAAATTGAACCTAACGCAATTAATGCTACAAGAACAAGTGTTGAACTAAGGCCGTCTACACCATCTGTACAGTTAGTTGTGTTTACAGAAGCCCAGAGACAAATTGTGGTAATGATAATATAAAGCCACATCGGAATATTAACTGGATTTTTTATAAACGGGAACCAGAAAGTAAGACCGTTATTTGATTTTGAGTTAAAGTAAGCAAGAAGACCGGCTGCAGCTCCGCAGATAACCAGGTCCAGCAAAGCTTTTCTGTATTCGCCCCAGCTGTTTACACTTTTGTCGTCAAGAAAACCAGTGAGCATCATAAGCCAGGTTAAAACAAGAATTCCACATTGAAGTAAATCAAGAGGAACAAAAATCAAACTAAGAAGAACAAAAATTGTAACAAAAACAATACCGCTTCCTGTTGGCTTTCCTTTCGCAGCTTCAGCAGTGAGAGTGAATTCCCGTCCTCTGTCGTGAGGAAGAACGTTGTAAAATTTTGGAATGATTTTCCATGTAACTAAAAATCCAATGTAAAGAGCGGCACTGATGAGCAATGTATATGATTGCAAAAGACGTGCAGGCCCCCAGTATTGTTTAAGAATTCCACCAAGATAATAAAGCATCATTAACTCCAGAAATTAAACATTGAATTTAAAGAACAAAACATCGCCATCTTGAACAATGTAGTCCTTTCCTTCCTGACGGTATTTTCCAGCTTCTTTGATTTTTGCTTCTGATCCATAAGTTCTAAGGTCATCAATTGTGTATGCTTCTGCTTTAATGAATCCCTTTTCAAAATCAGTGTGAATTACACCTGCTGCTTTTGGTGCTGTATCTCCGGCTTTAATTGTCCATGCACGGCATTCATCACTTCCACCAGTAAAGAATGTAGAAAGTCCCATTAACTTGTAAACGTGTTTTGCAAGAACTGCTAGTCCGCTTTCTTTAAGACCAACGCTGTCCATGAATTCTTTTTTTGCTTCTTCGTCATCAATTTCTGCAAGGTCGGCTTCATATTTTCCGCAGAGAACGATTACACCGGAATTTTCTTCCGCAGCAATTTTTTTAACCTGTTCCACGTATTTGTTTGTGCCTTCAAGAATTGTTTCTTCATCAATATTGCAAACAAAAACCTGTGGCTTGATTGTAAGAAGGTGCAGGTCGTAAATAGCATTTTTTTCTTCATCAGTGAGTTCTGCCATACGGGCACATTTTCCGTTTTCTAGCAGCGGTTTGATTTTTGCAACGGCACTGTTATATGGAGCAAGAATTTTTTCTGCATCTTTTCCAAGGTTGCGCATAGTCTTAACATTTTTTTCGTTGCGCTTTGCAATTGTGTCCAGGTCTGCCTGAGCAAGTTCAAAGTTGATTGTAAGAATGTCGCTTTCTGGATCAATGGGAGCTTCTGTTTTTGCATCATCACGAACATGCTGAATGTCCGGGTTATCAAAACAACGTACAACATGGGCAATTACTGCTGTTTCACGAATATTTGCAAGGAACTGGTTACCAAGGCCTTCACCTTTTGAGGCACCTTTAATCAAACCTGCAATATCAACAAAATCTACACTGGCTGGAGTTTTTTTCTTTGGTTCAAAAACACTGGCAATAAAATCAAGGCGTTCATCTGGTAAATCAACAATTCCTATATTTGGATTGATTGTACAGAACGGATAGTTTGCTGCTTCTGCGGGAGCCTTTGTAAGGGCGCTGAAAATTGTAGACTTACCAACATTTGGAAGTCCAACGATACCACAAGTCAATTTCATTTGAAAGTCCTTATTTAAGTAAATGAGTATATTATTTCTATTATAGTACATTTGAAAGTAAATTTAAAGTGATGTATAATTTATAGTTATGAAGACAAAAGGATTTTTTCCAACAGAAATAATTTTTGCAGTAACAGATAAATGTAACCTTCATTGCGCCCACTGTTATGTAAAACGCAGCAATCTTTCCCTTGATACTCAATCATGTGTTGATTTTTTGAATTCAATTCCAGAAAATTCACCAATCGAAAAAATAGGATTCAGCGGCGGCGAACCATTTTTAAATCTTGAACTTGTTGCCCAAATTTCAAAATGTGCAGTAAAAAAAGATTTTATGTTTGACAGGTTGATGACAAACGGCGTGTGGTGGAAGGACATTGCAGAATGCCGTCAGAAATTGCAGCAATTATATAACAGTGGTTTTGACGGAACAATTGGTATTAGCTGGGATAAATTTCATGGAAGTTCCCCAGCACAGATTGCCTCGTTTATTAAAGAATGCAGAAATGTTAGCGGCGGTTTGTGGAATATAGAAATTCAAAGTGTGGTGGAATTTAATCAGAGAGAAGTTGAACTCTGTGCAGAAAATTTTCACGCACTGGCAGAAGAGTTGGACTGCGCAATTGAGTTCAACATCAACATAAAAAAACAAACTGGTTTTGCAATTTTAATTGCCCGGGATTGCCACCAGAATGATTCTTTTGCAGTTCATTGTGACATCACTCCTCGAACATATAGGGCAGAAAACCCATTGGCCTGGAAAGACAAAAAATGGTTTAAAGAAGATTATTGTCAGGGACCGGGAAATGTTTTGTATGTAAACCCAGATGGAAGTGTGGCTCCCTGCTGCGGTTTTGCAAATGAGTGCAAAGAGCTGTCTGTTGGGAAAATTTCAGAAGGTTATGAAAAGTTGATTTTAAACGGAAATGAAAACCCAATGATAAATTTGTGCTACAACAAAGGCCTGATAAAAGTTGCAAAAAAGTTTGCAAAAAAATTGCCTGGAAAGTGCCGGAATGAATGTACTTTGTGCCAGTACGTTTGTCAAAACTCAAATCTTTTTGTATAATACAATTATGGCTAAGACATACGACGATAAAAAAATCATTTACACAATGGACCGGGTTAGCCGGGCTTACGGAACAAAGGTTGTTTTAAAAGACATTTCAATCAGTTATTATTATGGCGCAAAAATTGGTGTGCTTGGTGAAAACGGTGCTGGTAAATCAAGTCTTTTTAAAATTCTTGCAGGAGTTGATACAGACTACACTGGAGAAACTTCACTTGCTGCAGGATATAAAATCGGTTACCTTGAACAGGAACCACAGCTGGAATCTGGCAAAACAGTTAAAGAAATTGTTAGCGAAGGCGTAAAAGAAATTACAGACCTTCTTGCAGAATTTGATGCAGTTAACGAAGCCTTTGGTGATCCGGATGCAGACTACGATAAACTTGGTGCAAAACAGGCCGCCCTTCAGGATAAGCTTGATGCCCTGGACGCATGGAATCTTGACGCAAATCTTGAACTTGCAATGGACGCTTTAAGATGTCCTCCATCAGATCAGATTGTAGATACACTTTCTGGGGGTGAACGACGCCGTGTTGCTCTCTGCCGTCTTTTGCTTCAGAAACCAGACATTCTCCTCTTAGATGAACCTACAAACCATCTTGATGCAGAAACAGTTGCATGGCTTGAACGCCACTTGCATGATTACCCGGGAACAGTTATTGCCGTAACACACGATCGTTACTTCTTGGACAATGTTGCCGGCTGGATTCTTGAATTGGATCGAGGTGAAGGTTATCCATTTAAGGGAAATTATTCTCAGTGGCTTGAACAGAAAGAAAAACGTCTTGCTATGGAAGAAAAAACAGAAAGTACACGCCGCCGCCAGATGCAGGAAGAATTGGAATGGATTCACATGGGTGCAAAAGGTCGCCAGGCAAAACATAAGGAACACATTACAAAGTATGAACAGCTTCTGGCAGAAGAAGAAAAACGTGTTCAGCTTAAGGAAACACAGATTAGTATTCCGGCAGGCCCAAGACTTGGTAATGTTGTAATCGAAGCAAAAGGTCTTACAAAATCTTTTGGCGATAAACTTCTTTATGAAAACTTTGACTTTACTGTTCCACCGGGAGCAGTTGTTGGTATTGTTGGACCAAACGGCGCCGGTAAAACAACATTGTTTAAGTTGATTAGCGGTCAGGAAAAACCGGACAGTGGCGAAATCAAAATTGGCGAAACTGTAAAACTTGTTTATGTTGACCAGATGCGTTCAAAACTTGATGATAACAAAACTGTTTGGGAACAGCTAAGCGATGGTCTTGATATTATTAAACTTGGTGCAGTTGATGCCAGCGGAAGACCATTAAACGGCAAACTCCGGGAAATCAACAGCCGGGCATACTGTTCATGGTTCAATTTTAGCGGGCCTGATCAGAAGAAAAAAGTTGGCGTGTTGAGTGGTGGAGAAAAAAATCGACTTAACATGGGAATGATGTTCAAAGAAGGCGGAAACGTTTTGCTTTTGGACGAACCTACAAACGATCTGGACGTTACAACAACTCGTGCACTGGAAGAAGCCATCAACGATTTTGCAGGCTGTGTAATGGTTGTAAGCCACGACCGATGGTTCCTGGATCGTATTTGTACTCACATTATTTCTTTTGAAAACAATAGTGAAGTTCGCTGGTTTGAAGGCAACTGGTCCGAATACGTTGAATGGAAAAAGAACGTTATGGGTGAAGACATTAACGCACCGCATAAAACAGTGTACAGAAAACTGGAAAGGTAGATAAAAAACGGTCACTGTAGTAGGTGGCCGGTTATTTTTTTGCTCTTTAAAAATTATTTATAAATTCAGAATTAAACACTCACGCCCAGAACCGTCTGTCATTT
>JAEDJS010000067.1 GCA_016296205.1 Treponema sp.
GTTAAGTGAACTTTCTGAAAAGATTAGTAGTCTTGTAAATCAGATTGGTGAAGAAATAGATTCTTTTGAAGTGTAATAAAAAAGACTGCCCGGTTTAAGTTTAGTGAAGTGCACCCCTAAAGTTGGACAAATAAAGTTCAATTTCAGGGGGTGCTTTTTTTAAGGGAAAGTAGTTTATTCCATTTCCTTTGGAGCAGGTGCAAATACAATTTTTTCTTCGCCGGCAGTGATTACAAGTTTGCCGTCTTCAACTTTCCAGGAATCGCTTTTCATCAATGTGTTAAGGAATGCTGCTTCAAAATCATTTTCTTCTGGAGCACCCATTTTCCTTGTGCAACCCATGTTTTCGCCAAGCTTAACATCGTCTTTCTTAGAAATAGTCTGTGAGAAATAATTAACTCCTGAATAGCCACCGATGATAAAAGAATCATCTTCTTCTACAATAGACATGCTTGCTCCGTACAAATCATCTGTCTTTGCTTCTGAGTAAGATTCAATCTTCCATTCACCAACCATCTGTTTGATTGTGTTTGCTTGTGATTTGCTTTTGGTACAACCCATAAATAAAGCTCCTGCTGCTGTTAAAATTACTAAAAGTTTTTTCATTTTATTCTCCTAATATTCATTAATTATAACATAATTAGTTTAAATTAGTTACAAATTATGTTAAAATATTTTTTATGGAAATAATTAAAACTTTTTTAATCGGAATTTGTGTTGGAATGGCAAATGTTATTCCTGGTGTTAGCGGCGGAACAATGGCTGTTGTTTTTAATATTTATGATAAATTTGTTAATGCCATTACTTTGAATTTTAAAAAAATATGGCAGAACAAAAAATTTGTTTTTCCGCTTCTTACTGGTATGGCTCTTGGAGTTTTACTTTTTAGCAAGCTTATTACCATTATATATACTCATTTTCCTTTGCAGACAAACTGGTGCTTTGTTGGTTTGATTGTGGGAAGTATTCCCATTATGTTTAAATTGATGATTTTTGGGGGTACTCAGGAAGATTCAGAATCTCCAAAAACAAAGCTTTCTGTCGGAAAAATTATTTCTATGGTAGTTTGTGCAATTGCCGGCTTTGCTCTTGTATCACTTTTTGCTTATCTTCAGACAAAATTTGATAAAAATGCAGTTGAGCAGGCTGTTATGCCTGATGTGAGCGTAAAACTGCTGGTTAGAATTTTTAGTGCAGGAATTCTTGGTGCAGTGGCAATGATTATTCCTGGAATTTCCGGTTCACTTTTAATGCTTGTAATGGGTGTTTATACAATTGTAATTTCATGTATTCCAGCATTGTTCAATTCTTCTACTTTTATGCATGCTCTTATTCTTCTTTTGCCAAATGGTGTTGGAGTTATCATTGGTTTGCTTTGTGGTGCAAAATTAATCAGCTGGCTTTTTAAAATTGCTCCTAATCAGACTTATGCTGTGATTTTTGGACTTTTGTGCTGCAGTGCTTTTGTTCTGATGAAATTTAACTTTACCGGAGTTTTAAGCATTGTAGGTGCTATTGCTGCATTTTGTGCCGGCGTGTTGATTGCATTTTTTGGTTCAAGGCTTGATTCTTCTGCTTCAAAATCAAACTCATCTGGTAACGACAAGGCTTAAAAAATGACAACTATTGCAGAATTGGGAACTGGTCATGGTGGTTCTCTTGACCGGGCATACCAGTTGATTGATGCTGCTCAGGAAAGTGGGGCAGATGCAGTAAAGTTCCAATGGGTTTATGCAGAAGAAATTCTCCACCCAAAAACTGGTTTTGTAGATTTACCTGGCGGCAAAACTCCTCTGTTTGACGTTTTTAAAAGTCTGGAAGTAGAGCCTTCTTTTTTTGAAAAATGCTGTGATTATTCCCATTCAAAGGGTTTAAAATTTGTCTGTTCACCTTTTGGAATTAAAAGTCTTTCTGAACTTCTTAAAATTAAAGTTGATGCAGTAAAAATTGCCAGCCCTGAATTGAATCATATTCCTCTTTTAAAAGAAGTTGCAAAAAACTGCCAGAATATTCCGGTAATTATTTCTACAGGCGTAAGCAAACTCAGTGATATTGAAACTGCACTTGAAATTTTAAAACCTGTAAAGGATTTAACAGTTCTTCATTGCATTACTAGCTATCCTGCTCCAGAAAGTGAATACAATTTAAAACTTATTAAAACATACAGCAGTTTGTTTGGTGTAAAAACAGGGGTTAGTGATCATTCTCTTGATGCAGTTCTGGTTCCAGTTTTGTCACTGGCAATGGGCGGTTCGGTAATAGAAAAACATTTTACTCTTTGCCATGATGATGGTGGTCTTGATGATAAAATTGCACTTACTCCAGAAGAATTTGCTCACATGTGTTATTGTGTAAATCAGACTAAAAGCCTTTTAAAAAAGTTTTCCGATACTCCGGATCTGGCAGCTCAGGAAGTGTACAGACAAATGGCTCAGATTTATGGAATGGAAAAAGTAGTTGAAGTTTTAGGAACAGGTAAAAAAATACTTGCTGTTTCCGAAGAAAAAAATTATGGACGCACCAACAGGTCTCTTCATTACAGAGAATCATTTCCAAAAGGTTACAAGCTGCAGCCAGGTGATGTGCTTGTGCTGCGAACAGAAAAAGTACTTACACCAGGAATCCATCCCCAGTTTTTAGAAACAGTCTTGGGAGTTGAATTGAAAACCCATGTGCAAAGTGGCGAAGGGGTTTTGTGGAATCATTTACTTATTTGAATTCAGTTAAACTCTAAACAGCAGGTCTTCGTAACATGGGAATGGTTTGTAATTTTCTCCAAGAAGTGGTTCCATCTGATCAAAGGTTTTTCTGGCTTCTTTCATTGCAGGCACAACTTTTTCTGAATAGATACGGGCTGCCTTCATTAAGTCATTTTCATTCTGAGCTTCTTTGTGAGCTTCTTCCAGAATGTTTGCTTTTTTAAGAAGTGTTTCACTAAGTGAGTCTAATTTTTCCAGTAGTGCAGTCTGACTTACGCATTTAGCCTGAGGAACAGCAGTCTTCATCTGACATACAGTTTTGCTTACGTCTTTCATGTATTTGTAGCAGGCAGGGAAAATATCCTTGTTAATCATTTCCAGCATTGTATTAACTTCTATGTTTAAAACCTGTGAATATTTTTCCAGTTTAATGTCGTAGTGACTTTCCATTTCGTCTTTTGAGTAAACTCCCATTTCTGTAAAGAGTTTAACATTTTTTTCATCAAGATAATGAGCCACTGCATCTGGAGTTGTTCTAAGATTCATAAGTCCACGCTTTTCTGCTTCTGTTACCCAGCTTGCATCGTAACCGTTTCCATTGAATACAATTTTCCAGTGTGCTGTTACTTCTCTCTTAATAAGATTTGCAAGTGAATCGTCAAAATCTTTTGCACTTTCAAGCTCGTCTGCAAATTCTTTAAGTGTTTTTGCAACAATAGCATTTAATGTTGTATTTGGCCCTGCAATGCTTAATGATGAACCGCAGGAACGGAATTCAAATTTGTTTCCTGTAAATGCAAATGGGCTTGTGCGGTTGCGGTCTGTTGAATCTTTTGGAATTGGTGGAAGAACATCAACTCCAATATTCATTTTTCCTGCACCGCTGGCTGTAAGAGTTTTTCCATCTTTAATGCTTTCCAAAACTGCAAAAAGTTCATCTCCAAGATAAACAGAAATAATTGCCGGTGGTGCTTCGTGTGCTCCAAGGCGGTGGTCGTTTCCGGCACTGGCAACGCTAATGCGCAGAAGATCCTGGTTTTCATCAACTGATTTAATAATGGCTGTAAGGAATAAAAGGAACTGGGCATTTTCTGCAGGTGTTTTGCCTGGTTCAAGAAGGTTTTCACCATCATTTGTACTCATTGACCAGTTGTTGTGCTTTCCGCTTCCGTTAATTCCTTCGAATGGCTTTTCGTGGAGAAGACACACAAGTCCATGGCGGCGTGCAATTTTCTTCATCAATTCCATTGTAAGCTGATTCTGGTCTACTGCCAGGTTTGTTGTGTTAAAAATTGGAGCCATTTCGTGCTGGGCAGGGGCAACTTCGTTATGTTCTGTTTTAGAAAGGATTCCGTATTTCCAAAGAGTTTCGTTAAGGTCTTCCATGTATTTTACAATTCTTGGTTTAAGTGCGGCAAAATACTGGTCATCCATCTCCTGGCCTTTACTAGGTCTGGCACCAAAAAGTGTGCGGCCTGTCATTCTTAAGTCTTTGCGCTGGTTGTAAAGCTGTTCGTCAACAATAAAATATTCCTGTTCTGCACCAACAGTTGTTTGTACTCGTTTAACATTTTTGCCAAAAAGTTTAAGAATTCGTTTGGCCTGTTCATTAATCATTTCCATTGAACGCAAAAGGGGAGTTTTTTTGTCTAATGCTTCACCGGTGTAAGAACAGAAAGCTGTTGGAATACAGAGAGTATGTTCCTTGATAAAGGGATAGCTTGTAGGGTCCCAAACAGTGTATCCTCTGGCTTCAAATGTTGCACGTTTTCCGCCGTTTGGGAAAGAAGATGCATCTGGTTCACCTTTTACAAGTTCTTTTCCACTAAAAGACATAATTACAGATCCATCATCCTGAGGTGTAATAAAACTGTCGTGCTTTTCTGCTGTAAGTCCGTTAAGTGGCTGGAACCAGTGGGCAAAGTGAGTAGCTCCATTTTCAATTGCCCATTCCTTCATGGCATGAGCAACAATATTTGCAACTTCAATCTGAAGCGGTTCTCCGTTGTCTATTGTTTTTTTGAGAGATTTGTAAGTCTCTTTTGGAAGTCGATCCTGCATAACCTTTTGATTAAAAACCATGCTTGCAAATAATTCTGGAACGTTTGTCATGTTCTTCCCCTTTGAAGAAAAAATATTTTAAACATTATATAAAATTAATTGATAATAATAAAGTATGTTTGAAAAAAAACAGCAGATTGAATATTCAACCTGCTGTCTTCTATATTAAAAATCTGTATTTTTTATTCCGACTTTTCTTCTTCTGTTACAAGATGTTTTAAATCTTTATTTGTCATTGCACAAACACAAGAGTCAGAGTAAATGTTAACAGCTGTTTCAATCATATCAATAATTGCATAGATTGGGAGAATTACACCCATAACTCCAATTGGCATTCCTTTTCCTGCCATTAACGAAAGAGTAAGGAAGAAGCATCCCATTGGAACACCTGCATTACCAACAGCACTGATAACAGAAATAAGAATCCATGTAATAACTGTAATAATGTTAAGGTCAACTCCGCCGTTTTTCATAACAAATAGACTTGTTACAAGAATAAATGCGGCACAACCGTTCATGTTGATTGTTGTACACATAGGGAGAATAAAGCGTGAAAATTTCTTGTCGCATTTAACACGGTTTTCTACGCAGTCCATTGTTACAGGCAAAGTTGCGGCACTGCTTTTTGTAAAGAGGGCAGTGAGAATTGCAGGAATCATATTTTTAAAATGCTTAAACGGGTTGATTCCGCGGCAAAGAAGGAAGATAGAAAGAACAATAAAGAACTGGATAAGGTTTCCGCTCAGAACAACAGCAGTATAACGGCCAATAGAAGCGGCGCCAAAGTCTGCTCCAAGGTCTTTAATAAGCTGTGCTGTAAAAGCAATTATTCCGATTGGGAGAATTGCAATAATCCATCCGATTACTTTAAAAACAAGCTCCTGGAATCCAAGAACAACATTAAGGATTGCAGTCTTTTGGTCTGATTCCTTCATTTTTGAAATTGCAAAACCAAAGGCAAAAGAAACAATCAAAATAGAAAGAACGTTTCCAGAAACAAATGGATAAAGAATGTTGTCTGGAATTGCATTGATAAAGTAGCTCAAGAATGAAGATGAGCTCATGCTTGCAATTTTATCTGCACCTGCATTTTCGTAGGCTGCTGCAGAAAGAACTTCCGGTTTAATAATAAAGAAGAGGATTGCGGCAATTGTTGATGCTGCAAGAGTTGTAAGAAGAGTGTACATAATTGTTCTTCTAAAAATCTTCCCTGTTTCTTTGTTACCTCCAAGAGTTGCAAGAGTAGAAAGAACAGAAACTGCAATAGCTGGAACTGCAGTAAATTTAAAAAGTCTGGTGAATACTGTTGCCACAAAATCACATACTTTGTCTACAGTATCTACATGAAGTGATCCAAGAATGGCACCAATAATAAGTGCACCAATCCAGAAAATTAACTGTTTAATCTGTTTGTTAATTTTTAAATTCATTTGATTCTCCAAAATTATTAGTCTGCAAGAGCTGTTTCCTGAGCAACAGTTGTCTTCTTTTTGTAGCAGGCAAATGTGTCTTCAACTAACTTCTTGTCTGGTTTAGGTGTAAATATACTCACAACTGGAACAATAATCAACCCGGCAACCATTGCAATTACACCACAGTTAATTGGTGAGCGCATAATTTCTGGGAGAGTTGAGCGGAAAAGCATGTTGTAAATCATCAGCAGGGATCCAAAAATAAAGCTGGCATAGCAGGAAATCTTTGTTGTTTTTTTCCAGTAAAGTGAATAAAGGAAAGGAGCGAGGAAAGCGCCTGCCAGTGCACCCCATGAAACACCCATCAGCTGAGCGATGAATGTTACGTTTGACTTGTACTGAACAAGGGCAATGATTGCAGAAATTGCGATGAATGCCACAATCAGAATGCGGATTACAAAAACCTGTGTTTTATCACTCATTTTTTTCTTTCCAAAACTGCCTATAAAGTCGATTGATAAAGTTGAACTTGAAGCAATTACAAGCGAAGACAAAGTACTCATAGAAGCAGAAAGAACAAGAACTACAACAAGTGCAATTAATGATGGGCTTAAAGTAGAAAGCATTTTTGGAATGATTGCATCAAATCCCCCTTCTGGAATTCCTTTTGGGCCAACATTAAGAACATCAGTGAACAAACGTCCGAATCCACCAAGAAAGTATGAGCCACCTGCAACTACAACTGCAAAAACTGTAGAAATGATTGTTCCTTTTTTAATTGAATCTTCATTTTTAATTGCGTAAAATTTCTGAACCATCTGGGGAAGTCCCCATGTTCCCAGAGAAGTAAGGAGAACAACAAACATAAGGTTCAATGGATCTGGACCAAAGAAGCTGGCAAAAATTCCTGGTGTTTCAGAAACTTCCGGAGCGTTGATTTTTGCAAGTCCGTCAAGAGCAGCCATGAATCCGCCTTTGCTTTTAAGAACTGCAATAATAACAATAGAAATTCCTGCAAGCATGATGATTCCCTGGATAAAGTCACTGATTGCAGTTGCCATGTATCCGCCGGCAATAACATAAACTGCAGTAAGAACAGCCATAAGAAGAATACACCATGAGTAGTCAATGTTGAACGCCATTCCGAACAGTCGTGAAAGTCCGTTGTAAAGTGAAGCTGTATAAGGAATGAGGAAGATAAAAATAATTACAGAAGCAAAAATTTTAAGGGCAGGACTGTTGAATCTTTTTCCAAAGAACTGAGGCATTGTTGCACTGTCCAGATGCTGAGTCATGATTCTTGTTCTGCGCCCAAGGATTACCCATGCAAGAAGGGAACCTATAAATGCATTTCCAAGACCAGCCCATGTGGCAGAAATACCATACTTCCATCCAAACTGTCCTGCATAGCCAACAAAAACAACTGCGCTAAAATAAGATGTTCCGTAAGCAAATGCGGTGAGCCATGGACCAACAGAACGGCCTCCTAAAACAAAGCCGTTTACGTCTGTAGAATTTTTGCGGCAGTATAATCCAATTCCTACAAGGACTGCAAAATATACAACCAGAACTGCACTGGTAATAATTGTTGCGCTCATTATTTTTTTTCTCCCAATTTTTTATTATTCTATTTTTTATTATTCTTCAGATGTAATTTCTTTGTAGAAATTTGCGTAATCTGTACGACCGTCCTTTGAGAACTGGATAGCAGTACGAGGATGCTGGTTAAGCTGACCTGTTATCATGTAGTTCCAGTCAAATCCCCAGACAGCACCGTCTTTTTTTACCTGAGGAATAAATTTGTCAATAAAATCGATTACAGGAAAAACATTGTATTTTGGATTTTTAAGGAATCCCAGGAGAAGTTCCATTGCACAGTTACCAGCACCACGACCCATTCCTGCAAAAGTTGCGTCAAGATAGTCAATTCCGTCACCGCAGCATTCGATTGTATTTGCAAAAGCAAGCTGCATGTTGTTGTGTGCGTGAATACCAATTGCTTTACCGTATTTTTCACCAGCGTCTGTATAAATCTTTGCAGCTCTTTCCATTGCTTCCGGATAAATTGAACCAAAGCTGTCAACAAGATAAATGCAATCAACATTAGATTTTCCAAGCAAATCAAGTGCAACTTTAATATCACTTTCCTGGTTTGTAGAAATTGCCATAATGTTGCATGTTACTTCATAGCCTTTTTCTTTTGCGTCTTCAATAATTTCGATGGCGGAAGGAATTGTATGGCAGTAAGTTGCAACACGAATCATGTGGATTGGGCTTTCACTTTTTGGCAGAATATCACGCTTAAAGTTACATCTTCCAACGTCTGCCATTACTGCAATTTTAAGATCTGTATTGTTATCTCCAACGATGGCGCGAATGTCATCATCTTTACAGAACTTCCATTTACCAAACTTTTTTTCATCAAACATATCTTTGTCTGCTTTATAGCCGAATTCCATGTAGTCAACACCGGCTTTAACATTTGCCTGATAAAGTGCTTTTGTGAATTCGTCACTAAAACGGAAGTCGTTAACAAGTCCGCCATCCCGTAAAGTTGCATCCAAAACTTTAATGCTTGGTCTAAAATCCATAAGTTTAGAAAGTTCTTTCATTTTATATTACCTCTTCGTAAATGCGCATGATTTTGAATTATACCATGGCTTTGTTACTATGTAAAGTAATTATTTAGTATTTGTTAAGTTTTTGTGGTAAAATTTAAGTTATGCAGTTTGAATAATCAGATTTTAGAATCAAGTTGAATAAAAATTAGAAAATTCTGGTCAATATTGAAAATTATCAGCAATAATAATATAATCAATTTTGAAATTTTCAAAAAATTCAGGAAGTAAGCAGATGAATAACCTTGAACAGGCAAGAAGCAATATTAACAGAATAGACAGAGAAATGGCAGCTTTGTTTGAGGAACGATTTAAATGCTCCCATGTAATTGCAGATTTTAAAATGCAGAACGGACTTTCTGTTAAAGACGAAAAACGTGAACAGGAACTTATTGCTAAAAATTCAGAATATATAAGTGATGCTAAAATCGGCGATTATTATGTTCAATTTATGAAGAAAGTAATCGACTTAAGCTGTGATTATCAGACTTATCTTATGAAAGGTCTTAAAGTTGCATACAGCGGGGTAGAAGGGTGTTTTGCTCATATTGCTGCCCGGAGAATGTTCCCTAAGAGTACGTTCTGTGCTTATCCGGATTTTAAAAGTGCCTATCAGTCTGTAGAAAAGGGAGAATGTGATGTAGCTGTTCTTCCTTTTGAAAACAGTTATGCTGGAGAAGTTGGTACTGTTCTTGATTTAATTTATTCCGGAAGCCTCTATATTAATCAGGTTTTGAATTTTGAAGTTGAGCAGACATTAATGGGCTGTGAAAATGCTACTGTTGATTCTGTTAAAACAGTTGTAAGTCATCCGCAGGCTCTGGAACAGTGTGCAGAATATATTTCACTTCACGGATATGAACAGGTAACTTATTCTAATACTGCGGCTGCTGCAAAAATGGTTAAAGAAAAGAATGATCCTTCATTTGCCGCCATTACAAGCAAAGAGGCTGCAGAAATTTACGGCCTTAAAATTCTTGAAACAAAAATCAATACAAGTAATTCTAATACAACACGGTTTGGCGCTTTTACTAAAGTTCAGAGAAAATTGTCTGCTTCAAAAAAAGGGCAGGAAGTTGATGACAGATTTATGCTGATGTTTGCGGTTAAAAATGAACCAAATGCAGTAAGTAAAGCCATCAGTATTATTGGTCAGAACGGATACAATATGATTAGTCTCAAAAGCCGTCCTTTAAAAGAAAACATGTGGGATTATTATTTTTATGTTGAATGTGAAGGTGATATTTCCAGTGAAAAGGGTGGTGCAATGTTAAAACAGATGGAAGAAGTTTGCGGAAAAATCAAACTGGCAGGCACCTACCTGGGCCCAAATCAATTTAACTAACCCCCCACCTGTCATCTCGTTTCAGGATCCCTTTCCAAAGAGATTCCGGATCAGGTCCGGAATGACACCAACCATTGTCATCCAGAATCACCCCACCTGTCATCCTGAACGTGATTCAGGATCTCTCTTGCAAAGAGATTCCGGATCAGGTC
>JAEDJS010000112.1 GCA_016296205.1 Treponema sp.
AGGGTCAAGTGGAATGTCCTTTGCAATAAGATATCTTCCGTCTTTTACTTCTGCCGGGGAACGATATACCAATCGGCTGTTGCTTCTTGGGTTTACTATCTTACTATTGATGTAATCACAAGTCATAATCCCTGTTCCCTCAGGGTTTTTAATTTTGTCGTTCATTTTTTACTAATTTTCTTTCAAAGCCAACCTGTGCCTGCGGATGCAAAGCAAAGATTTTAATATTATTTGCCGCATTTACATCCCTTTCGTGGTGTTCCCCACAAATCGGGCAGACCCATTCGCGGTCGCTTAAAGTTAGGTCTTTTTTTAAATATCCGCACCTGCTGCAAGTTTTACTTGATGGCTCAAACCTTCCAATAAGAATTACATTTTTTCCATACATTTCCGATTTGTATTCAAGCTGTCTTTTAAATTCATTCCAAGCAGCAGACTGAATTGAATTTGCGAGGCCGTGGTTTGCATCTTGCATCATCCCAATTACATTCAGGTTTTCTATACAAATGGTATCAAATCTTGAAATTAAACTTGTCGTAAGTTTGTGAATGAAGTCGGAGCGACGGTTTGCAATCTTACGGTGCTGCCTTGCAACTTTAATTCGTTGTTTCTCATAATTTTTTGAGCCCTTCATTTTCTTTGAAAGTCCTTGTTGTAGTCTGGACAAACGTTTCTGCCCATTTTCAAGGAATTTTGGGTTTCCATACTTTGTTCCATCGGATAGAATTGCGTAATCTTTAATGCCTAAATCGATTCCAACGGATGTTTCCTCGCACACTTTGGCTTTCGGCATACTTGGTTTTCCGTCATCAACAACAATCGTGCACCAAAAATCTCCACACCGGTCTCTCGTTACTGTTAGGGTGCCAAGTTTCACATCTTTAAACATTCGATTTTTGCAAAACTTAACCTTCCCAATACGAGGGATGTTAACAAGCATCTTTTCAAAATCAAATTTAATATTGTTAATAAATTTTACACTATCGTGATGATTTTTCTTTGATTTAAATTTTGGAAATCCTTTTTTTGCTTTAAAAAATCTTGTATAAGCGTTGTCTAGGATTCGTAAAGATTGCTGAAGGGACTCACTGGCAGAGTTGTTCAACCATTTAAATTCTTCATTTTTTTTTAGTTCGGTAACTTCTTTTGCCAGTTGCACATATCCAATTGTTTTTCTGTCTTTCTCCCAACTTTCCTTTTTACGATTAAGTCCCCAATTGTAAATGAAACGAGCATTACCAAAAGTTTGGAACAACATTTTTTGCTGCTTTACTGTTGGTTTTAGTTTGTATTTATATGCTCGTATCATATTATAGATTTCTTACTTTCTTATAATAAATAGTTTATTAAGCAAAAAAATAAAAATACTTACTTGTTACTATCTGAATTTTTATTAACAACCTCTCTGCACAACTCGTCTAGGTGCTCCTTAATATATTCGCTGACTTCGGTTTCTAGTCACGGGTTGTTTCGGAACACGGTATCAAGTCACCCATCATATTGCCCATTACCTGCCATAATATATTGATTGTTAGTTAGTTTATTACATTTCTGGATATACAAGTCTATGTTTGTCCCAGCCATCAAGCCACGCATTTCGGACTAACAACCATTTGTCAGTCTCTTTCTCTTTATCAAAAAATTGCGAAGCATATTTTTCTGCTGTTTTTACAGGTGCCATTATATATCGATTATTAGCCATTTATTCTTCATTTTTCTTCTGGTGAGTTAAAGTTGTTCCTGGGGGTATCAGTTTCAAGCAGTTTTCTGAAAATTTCCATTTTTTCATCAACAGAACTATCAGTAAAACCAAAAGCAGCCCAACGCTTACAAATATCTTCTCTTATTTCTTTGTCTAAGTTATTGACAATCATATACTTAACTTTTTATATTTAATGCAAACCTTAATCTTTCAACCTCGTCTTTCATTTTAATCTTTTCATATGAACCGTCCGGGAGTAGCCATATAACCCGTCTGCCAATTACTTTAAGTCCCAGATTTTCAATACATTGCTGGTAAAGTGAGAGCTGCAGCTGAT
>JAEDJS010000068.1 GCA_016296205.1 Treponema sp.
GCAAAGAAAAAAGAATGGTGCGCAAAAGTAGATGAAATTTTAAAAGCCCCATGTGTGTCATGCTGAACTGGATTCAGCATCTCTTTGCTGGCGAGGATGTGTCTTGCGATAATGAAATCCCGGATCAGGTCCGGGATGACAGGTCCCACACGGGCGTCATGCTGAACTGGATTCAGCATCTGCGAAATGAGATCCCGGATCAGGTCCGGGATGACAGGTCCCACACGGGCGTCGTTGTGGATGACGGGTGTCATGCTGAACTGGATTCAGCATCTCTTTGCTGGCGAGAATTTGTCTTGCGACAAGGAGATCCCGGATCAGGTCCGGGATGACGGAGGTGGCGTTTCGGGATGACAGGTTCCACACGGGCGTCATGCTGAACTGGATTCAGCATCTCTTTGCTGGCGAAACGTTGTGGGGTGACTGATTATTTCTGTTTAACCGAAAAATCAATCTGCTGGTCGTTACCAAAACAGTCCGTAATCACCAGGCTGCCCTTTCCTACTTTTCCGTTTGTCTTTACGTAAGTTGCAGCCATTCCTCCTTTAAGGGAAATAACCTTTGGTCCCAGGATTTCGATAGAACCGCTGGATTTAAGACTTACCGCTTCCTGATAGTAACTAAGAAGATTATTGTTTTCATCCCTTGCTTCAATGTGGATTTCCTGAACATCGTAGGTATTACCTTCAAAAAGTTCAGTACTGTCTGTGTGAGCCAAAACTCTGGCTGTTGTACAAGGAGTTTTAATTACAGTCTTAACAACTTTTCCGTCACGGCAACCTTCAAACCGGTAAGTTGCAGCATTTTTTCTCCACTGAACATAATATTTCTGATAGAGCTCAAGAAGTTTTTTCTTTGTAATTATTCCAAGAAGATGGAGTTTGACCAGTGATATCTTTTCTTTAAAATTAAAATCCTTAATGTCTTTTCGTTCAAGAAGAGCAAGAAGTTTTTTAACTGCATCAGCTTTTTCTGCCGGAATATGATCTTCATTCATAAGGCGAGTTCCAATGTAATCGTCAATTAAAATAGGACCATGTGGAATATACTTATAAGGAGAATCTTCTTTACTGAACATTTTAATAAAAATATTATTCATGAACATTTTTACACTGTCGCAGTTTGTAAGAATGTATACCGGTTCCCTTAGACCACCATTTCGCTCACCTAAATCAAGACTGCTTGTAATTTCCAGAACATCACCAGAATCTGAATATTCCCCTTGACTCTTGTACATAAAAGCAGCCAGTTTTGGATTACGGAACATATCCATTACACCATGATAGCAAATATGATCCGACGCCCCAAATTCCCTGTGAGTATTATAATCAAATGCTGTAAAACCACTTCCACCAATGCTTGAATCATCGCCAGCAATTGCATTAATAATATCTGCATGTAAAACAGCCTGTTCTGTTCTTCGTTCTTCGTTGTCTGTATTTTTAACCGGGAATGATAATCCTGCAAATCCACCAGTAAAAAAGGCTTTATCTTCCAGCTTTAACTGATTTTCTGCAAAAACACTTTTACGGTTTAAAACTGGTTTTAATTTTGAATAAGTATAGTCATCAAAGGCATATACATCTTCTATAAGGTTAGATTTTTTTATTGAACGATTGCCGCATGTAAATCTGCCTGGATCTAATTTTTTTGCAATTGAATTTGTTCTTGTGTAAAAATCATCACAGTCAACTGTATCGCTTACACGTGTTCCCCACATAAAAATACTCGGATGATTTCTGTGCTGTAAAATCATTTCGTTTAAATTCTGGATACACTGTTCTTTCCACTGGTCACCACCAAGAAATTTATCTCCAGGAATTTCTTCATAAACTAGCAGACCGATTTCATCACATCTGTCTAAAAAACTTTCACTGGCAGGAGTATGAGAAACACTTACCATATTGCAGCCAAGTTGATATTTTAAAATATCTGCATCTTTTTTCTGAAGACGCTCCGGCATAGCATAACCAACATAAGGATAACTCTGCTCCCTGTGAAGTCCCCGTAATTTTGTTTTTATTCCATTAAGATAAAAACCTTTTGAATTCAACTCCAAATCCCTGAAGCCAAAACGGGTTACAACAGAATCTACAAGCTTTCCTTTTGAATCAAAAAGTTCTGTTGTTACAAGATAAAGTACAGGTTTTTCCAAAGTCCACAATTTTACAGGCTGTGCCATAATCGAAGTGTGAACTTTATCATTTGAAATACCTGTGATGATTTCTCCGGAACTCTTTTTAGTTTCAGACAATTCCTGAACAATATTCTGCTGGATAATCCATCCCTCTGTATTCAAAGCAGAATTCAAAGAAATTGTTGAAGTAAAATGATTTTTAGCTGTTCTTACAAAAACATCAGTAATATAAATATCATTTTTTAAATCAATATAAACATCTCTGTAAATTCCTCCATAGGGCAAAAAATCAACACTACCGCCAAATGGTGGAATCGGAAGTTCACTGTTAATTTCCAGCTTTACGGCAAGAACATTATTTTTACCCTGAACAGAAAGAAATTTTGAAATATCAACAGTAAATGAAGTATATGCACATTTATGTTCTGCAACAATCTTTCCGTTAAGAAAAACAGTTACATTATGAGCGGCGCCTTCAAAAGTGAGAAGAACCTTTTTACCTTTCATCTGAGGAGTAGTAGCAAATACCTTTCTATAACCGTATGTTCCTTCAAAAATATCTTCGTTAAAATTATTAAATGGAGTTACTGCTACTGAATGAGGAATACGAACTTCTTCATGAGGCCCGTTGAAAGTATTGGCTGTAATTTTTTCATCAAACTTTTTATAAAACTGCCACTGATTATTTAAATAAATTCTTTCCTTCATAAGTAGGAAATAATAGTATAAAAATTAAAAATTCTCAATATGCTCCAATATGAATTCCTGAGTATTATTACAAAATCTCGTATTGTAAAAAAATTGCAAAACAAGTATATTTATACTAATCTTAATTAAAATAAGGGGAAACTTATGTCTACACCATTGGAAAATTATTTAGCAAACTGCAATGGAAAACCTAACGCAGCAATGACAGCTTATGTTGCAAATCTTCAGCAGGTTGCTATGGTTGGGCCAGATATTGCGGCTTCAATTGTAAATGAAATCGACAATCAGAGAAGTCATCTCAAACTTGTTGCTTCAGAAAACTACTGTTCATTGAATGTTCAGAGTGCAATGGGCAACCTTTTAACAGACAAATACGCAGAAGGATATCCTGAACATCGTTACTACGGCGGTTGTGTGAATATTGATGCAGTAGAAAACGTTGCAGCCCGTGAAGCAGAAAAACTTTTTGGTGCAGACTACGCTTATGTTCAGCCTCACTCTGGTGCAGATACTAACCTGGTTGCATACTGGGCAATTCTCAGTGCAAAAGTTGAAACTCCAACTCTGGAAAGCCTTGGCGTAAAAAGTCTCAATGATCTTACTGCAGAACAGTTTGATGACCTGCGCAAAAAGTTGGGAAATCAGAAATTAATGGGACTTGACTACTCATGCGGCGGTCACCTTACACACGGTTACAAAATGAATGTAAGTGCCCGTATGTTCGAAAGCCATCCTTATGGAGTAGACAAAGAAACAGGTCTTCTTGATTACGATGCAATTGAAAAACAGGCAATGGAAGTAAAACCACTTATCCTTCTTACAGGCTTCAGCGCATACCCAAGAAAAATCAACTTCAAACGTTTCCGTGAAATTGCAGACAAATGTGGAGCAGTACTTATGGTAGATATGGCTCACTTTGCTGGTCTTGTTGCCGGAAAAGTTTTTGAAGGTGAATACGATCCTGTAAAATGGGCAGATGTTGTTACAACTACAACTCACAAAACATTGCGTGGTCCTCGCGGTGCAATTATTCTCTGTAAAAAAGAATTTGCAGATTACGTAAACAAAGGATGTCCAATGGTTCTTGGTGGACCCCTTGGTCACGTTATGGCTGCAAAAGCAATCGCATTCAAAGAAGCTGCAACTCCAGAATACCAGGAATGGGCTCATAATGTTGTAAAAAATGCCAGCGCTCTTGCAGAAGCACTTAAAGGATACGGTGTTCCATTACAGACTGGTGGAACAGACAACCACCTTATGCTTTGTGATGTAACAGTTTACGGTCTTACAGGAAAACAGGCAGAAGCTGCAATGTTCGAATGTGGAATCACTGCAAATGCAAATGCACTCCCTTACGATAAAAATGGAGCATGGTGGACAAGCGGTGTTAGACTTGGAACTCCAGCCCTTACAACTTTGGGAATGAATACAGAAGATATGAAAGAAGTTGCTTCAATTGTTGACTTTGTTCTTAGAAACACAAAACCTGGCCTTACAAAAGACGGAAAGCCAGCAAAAGGAAAAATCGATATTTCTGAAGAAACAGTTAAAGCTGCACGTCAGCGAGTTGATGCACTTTTGAGCAAACATGTTCTTTATCCAGAACTCGACCTGGATTTCCTTAAAAAAGAATTTGTTAAATAATTAATAATTCTAAATAAAAAAACGCTGAAAATTACTGCCAATTTTCAGCGTTTTTTTTACAAATCAATTATAAAAAATCAAATTGTTTCTACTGTTATTTTACCCTTTGAAAAATTAAAAATCTTATTACAGAAATCCTCACACTGGCAGGAATAAATCTGGCCGGACACTTCAACTCCTTCTCCATAATTTTCTTCCAGGCTGTCAATATTGTAGGTTTCAAACATCCGCTTAATTCCAGTATAAGTTGAATAGTCACTTGTAAAGGAAAATATTTTTTTTTCTACAAGTTCTTCCGTCTGCACAAGCTCCAGAACAGATTTTGCACTGTCTGAATAAGCATGTACAAGTCCTCCTGTGCCTAAAAGAGTTCCCCCAAAATATCTTGTAACAGTAAGAAGAACATTTGTAATACCACTGCCCTTAAGCACATCAAGAACTGGACGGCCTGCTGTACCACTTGGCTCTCCATCATCACTCATTCCGCAAACTTCTCCCTGCTTTCCAGTAATGAATGCATGAACAACATGGGTAGCATCTTCGTAGATTTTCTTTACTTCCAGAAGTTTTTCTCTTGCGGATTTCTGATTATCAACAATAAAAATTTCTGCAATAAAACGTGAGCCTTTTACAATTAATTCTGTTCTGCAATATTCTTTAGCAACAAGCATTTAAACGTCCAGAACAATTTCTGTTGGAATTTCAGAAGACTTGCCAGCAATATCATTATAGTAAAAAGGAATTCCAAGAGAAATTTGAACAGCCGCATTAACAGAAAAAATAAAGCGCAGAATACTTATTACAAAAGAAATAAACTGGCCGACCATATTCAAATTTTCGGGAATAAAAAAGGATACTGCTGTAAGAATAATAGAAACCAGAAAACTAACTCCCCCGCTTACTACAACAAATCCCACAAAATGAAAAAACCTGCCCTTCATCAGTCTGGCACTTTCCTTTATGGCAGAAAAAACTCCCATATTCTGATTATCAGAAAAAATGTAATAAGAAAAAATCAGTGGGCTAAAAAATAAAGAAACAAGAATAAGCTGAAGAGCAATTATAAAGATAAAATCAAATTTGCCAAGAAGTTTTTTTACAAATCCAATTTTAGAAAGCAGAACGGGAATATATCTGGAAGCAACAAAAAGAATTACAAAAAGCAGAGCACAAACAAAAATCCTTTTGGCGTTTCTAAAACCCTGGAAAAGATATCCAAGAGTAACATGCTTATTATCAACAATTCTGAGTGTAATCTGAACAAAACCGTATAGCCCCACCAGAAGAATAAAAATCATAAAGTAAGAAAGAAAAATCATGATTTTAGAAAAAACCGGATCCTGCAGCAAATTTAAAATATCCTGTTCACCATTAATCTGGAAGTTTGAAGAAATCAAATAAACCACAGGAGGAATTGATGCAATAATTGAAAGTACAAATCCAAAAATTGCAAACATCATTAATGACATAAAAACTTTATTGTAATTTTTTGGCAGAACCTGAATAAGCTGCATAATCAATTTAGCGTAACCAGGTTTTCTGATTTTGTTATTTTTTGAATTTTCCATTAAAATAAATTTCCTTCTTCCACTGGAGATGGTATCACAGTTTCTGTTTCATGTGTACTTAAACGAACACCGTTAGATTTAAGTCCTTTTTCTTCAAAATTACCGGCATTGAACGTTTCTTCCAATAATTTAACTCTCGGTTTTTTAACATACTTCAAAGTAAAGTCAAAAGTATCACGAGTATCAATATGAAGAATTTCCATTCCTTCCGGAGCAAAATTGTAATCCCTGTTCATAATCCATCCGGAAATTCTGCACCGTTTAATGTAACAGTATTTTGTAGCAGGATCACGGTAAATAACAGTAAAAATCACTTTGTTAATCAATTCTTTTTCTGCATAATTACAATAGAACATTCCCTGGTCAACAAAGATTTTTTCTGCCACATCCTGAACTCCCCAGATACCGGTTTTGCGGACAATAAGAATTCTGTCGTAAGGAGTAACCTTAAGCAATTCCCTTCCCCCAGAAACTTTTGTTCCAAGATAACCTTTATCGTCATAACGCAAAGGAATGTTTCTTTGAACAACTGCCTTAATATCAACAGCATTGAATTTTTGTACCGTAGTTTTACGTTCAAGAGAGAACTGTTTGTTTTCTTCAAGGAAATCTTTTTCCAGTTTGCGGAATTTTTCGATCATGCCCTGAAGGTAGTCAACGGCACAGGCTGTAAGATTTTTAAGTTTGCGGGCAATTTCCTTAAGCTTTTTGGTGATTGTTTCTACCTGTTCCTTATTCTTATTGATGTCAAAAAGAGAAATACGTCTGATTGGAATCTGGAGCAAATGTTCCACATCTTCATCTGTAAGGGGACGTACAAGTTCTTCTGCAAAAGGTTTGAATCCTTTGTAAATTGCTTTTGTTACATCATCAGATGTTTTTTGAGTTTCAATAAGTTTGTAAATTCTTTCTTCAATAAAAATACGTTCAAGAGTTCTGAGATGAAGTTCTTCTGACAGCTTTGATTTTTCATATTCAAGTTCGTCTTTAATGATTGCAGTAAGTTTTTTTGCATAATATTTGATGATTTCTGTTGCAGTCATTACAACAGGCATATTATCTTTAATTACCAGCATTGAACATGAAATTGTTTTTTCACAGTCAGTGTATGCATAAAGTGCGTCTTCTACATCCTTTGAATAAACACCCCGGGGAAGTTTAATTTCTATGTTGCATCTGTCGGTTGAAAAATTTTCTACTGAACTGATTTTAATTTTTCCAGCTTTGTATGCATTGTCGATTGAATCAAGAAGCTGCTTTGCATTTGTATCAATGGGAAGTTCAGTAATTACGATTTTTTTCTCATCACTTGTATCAAACTTTGCTCGTGTAATAATTTTTCCGTTACCGTCATTGTAATTGGAAACATCAATCAAACCGCCAGTAGAAACATCAGGGAGAATTGCAAACTCTTCACCTTTAAGGCATTTGATTTCTGCATCAATTACTTCAAGAAGATTGTAAGGAAGAATTTTTGTGCTCATACCAACAGCAATTCCTTCTGCACCAATCAAAAGCACAAGAGGAAGTTTTGCACGATACACTTCCGGTTCAAGGGAACGTCCATCGTAGTTTGGAACGTAATGAGTAATTGCTTTGTTTGTTACAAGAAATTCTTTTGCAATTGGAAGAACACGACATTCAATATAACGTCCTGCAGATGCTCCATCTCCTGTATACTTATTTCCAAAGTTTCCCTGTTTATCTATAAAAATTTCTTTATTAGCAAGATTTACAAGAGCACCATAAATTGAAGCATCACCATGGGGATGATACTTCATGCATTCTCCGCAAACACCGGCAACCTTCTGCATACGTCCGTCATCCATCTGAAAAAGAGTATGCATAATTCTGCGCTGAACAGGTTTAAGACCATCTTCCAGATCAGGAATGGCACGGTCACGGATAACGTAACTGGCATATTCAATAAAGTTTTTATCAAAAATATTTTTTACAAAAGCCATAACAAAAATTCCTATACATCAATTTCAGAATTAGAAAGCAGATTTTTTTCTATAAACTTGCGGCGTTCCGGAGTATTCTTTCCCATGTAGAATGAAAGCAGCTGAGGAATAATTTTAAGCTGGCTCACTTCTACTGGTGTAAGTCTAATAGTTGCAGGATCAATGAACTGTTTAAATTCACTTGGGTTGATTTCGCCAAGACCTTTGAATCGACTTGTTTCACAGTTTTTTCCAAGCTGAACCTGTGCTGCATCTCTTTCTGCTTCTGAGTAACAGTAAATATTTTCTTTCTTTGTTCTTACTCTGAACAATGGTGTTTCAAGAATATAAACCCTTCCCTGAGTAATAAGTTCTTCAAAGTAACCAAGGAAGAATGTAAGAAGAAGATTGCGGATATGGAAACCGTCGTTATCGGCATCAGTTGCAATTACGATTTTTGAATACTTTAAATTTTCAGGGCTGTCTTCAATTCCCAGTGCACACATCAACTGATGAAGTTCGTCGTTATTGTAAATATCACTCTGACGTTTACCATACATGTTTTCCGGTTTACCCCTAAGGCGGAAAATTGCCTGAAGGTTTGGATTACGGCTATGAGTCATAACACCGGCAGCAGAGTCTCCTTCTGTAATAAAGATCATGCTTTCGGCACCTTTAATTCCATCCTGAAGATGCAGGCGGCAGTCATCAAGTTTTGGAATACGGATGCTCATTTTTTTGGCAGCTTCTTTCTGTTTCTTTTTTACATCTGCCAGTTCAGTGCGCATTTTCTCGTTGTGTTCAATTTTCTGCTTGATTCTTTCTGCGGCTTTTGGATTTTTATGAAGCCATGCATCAAGACCAGACTGAGTTTCTGCAATAATCCACTGTTTAATATCTGTATTACCCAGCTTGTTTTTTGTCTGACTTTCAAAAACCGGATCCTTGATTTTAACAAGAACTGCGGCTGTCATACCTTCCCGGATATCTTCACTGGCAAAGTTTACGCCATAGAAATCACGGATTCCTTTTAAGAAACCTTCTTTGAATGCGGCAAGATGTGTTCCACCGTCACTTGTATACTGACCGTTTACAAATGAAAAATAATTTTCTCCGTAAGCATTTGTATGGGTGAATGCAAATTTCAAATGCTCGCCGTTGTAGTCGCCAATATCATAAAGTGGAGCCAGTTCATTCTGTTTGCCTTCTTCTTCTGAACCCAATTCCTTATTCAGAAGATCAAGAAGTCCGTTATTACTTTTATATTCTGTTCCATTTAATTTAAGTGTAAGACCAGGATTAAGGTAAGCATAATTCCACATGCGTTTTTCTACATACTCCATGTTGAAGCTGTACTTACCAAAAACTTCTTCATCAGGAACAAATTCAAAATAAGTTCCATTTTTCTGCGGAGTTTTTAAAGCCCCGGTTCTATTGGAAACAATTTTGCCCTTTTCAAAAACAGCTTCTGTACACTGACCGTCACGTACGCTTATTACTCTGAAATATGAAGAAAGAGCATTAACTGCTTTTGTACCAACACCATTCATACCAACAGAAAACTGGAAAACGTCGTCGTTATATTTAGCACCAGTATTAATCTGGCTTACACATTCCACAACTTTTGTAAGAGGAATACCACGACCATAATCACGGACTTTTACACGGTTATCCTGAACAGAAACTTCGATCATTTTACCAAAGCCCACAATGAATTCATCAATTGAGTTATCGATTACTTCTTTTATAAGAACATAGATACCGTCATTTTCATTTGATCCATTTCCCAAACGACCGATGTACATACCTGAACGCAAACGAATATGTTCCAGTGCATCAAGATGCTTGATTTTATCATCGCCGTAATCCTGAACAGCTTTCTTTGCACGCTGACTGGCCGGATCAATCTGTTTTGCAGCAGCCAGTTTTTTTTCTGCATCAGCAGCTGTTGTGGCTGCTTTTACACCCTGTTCCTTTTCTTCTGTCTTCTTTGATTTAGTAGTTTTAACAGTTTTGGCATTTGCCCATGCACTGAATTTTTCTTCTGCAGCAGGAGCTTCTGATTTTGATTTTGTTTTTGATGACTTAGTGCAAGAGGCGGACTTCCCCTTTGTAGCAGTTTTTGCTGCACCAGTCTTTTTTG
>JAEDJS010000069.1 GCA_016296205.1 Treponema sp.
AGTTTCTTTTTGTTTAACAGCTATAGCTTCCAGTTTCTGATTCCATTTATTCACTTCTGCCATTGCTTTTGACAGTTCTGATTCTGCTTTTTCTTGCTGAAACTTTCTGAGCTCTAGAATTTCCTGAAAATCAAACTGATATTTTTTCATTCACTTAATCTTTTATACCGGCGGTTTCCAGATATTCTTCTTCTGGAATTTCAATACCCGAAAGTTCAGAAAGACGTTTTAAAGTATCTTCCATGGTACATTTTTCATGTTTTTCCTGGCACAAAAATTTTTCTACTTCATCATGCATATCGATTGCTTCATCAACTGCAGGACTGGAACCTTTTTCGTAAGCACCAATAATAATCATGCGCTTCTGAGAATTGTAATCACTTATCCATTTTGCAACTTTTCTGATTGATTCATGGGTTTTAGGACCAACAACATCATCGGCACAACGGCTGATACTTGCAAGAACATCGATGGCAGGATAATGTTTTTCTTCTGCCAGCTCACGGCTTAAAATAATATGACCATCAAGAGTACCACGAACTTTATCAGAAACAGGTTCGTCAAAATCACCACCATCTACAAGAACATTATAAAAAGCAGTAATAGTTCCCTTTTCATTATTTCCAGTGCGTTCAAGAAGTTTTGGCAGCATTTCAAATACGCTAGGAGGATATCCACGTTGAGTTGGAAATTCGCCTGTAGCTCCCATAATTTCCCGCTGAGCGTGGCAGAAACGGGTAAGATTATCCATCATCAGCATAACATCTTTGCCCTGATCCCTGAAATATTCTGCAATTGCTGTAGTAACATAAGCTGCTCTTAAACGGGCAATACTTGGACTGTCACCAGTGGCAACAACAACAACACTTCTTTTTAAGCCTTCCTCTCCTAAATCTTTTTTAATAAAATTAAGAACTTCCCGTCCACGTTCACCAATAAGACCGATAACGTTAATATCTGCATTTGTGTTTCTGGCAATTGTACTCATAAGGGTAGTTTTACCAACACCAGATCCCGCAAAAATACCAATTCGCTGACCTTTTGCAATTGTGAGCATACTGTCTAAACAGCGCACGCCAGTTGTAATTCTGCGGTCAACCATTTTTCGAGTCATTGGATTAGGAGCGGTATTAAGAACAGGATAATAAGTTGAACAATGAATTTCTCCAAGCCCGTCAAAAGGTTTGCAAGTTGCATCGATTACTCTTCCCAAAAGTTCATCGCCAACTGGAACCTGCATTACATTTCCACTGGCAACAACTTCACTGCCAAGTTCTATACCTCTTGTTTCTCCATAAGGCATAAGTTGAACTGTAGTATCCCTGAACCCAACAACTTCTGCAAGCATTTCTGTACCGTTGGAAAGTTTGATTGTACACATTTCCCCGATTACAGAAGAAGGGCCTTTACTTTCTATTACACTTCCCTTTACTGCTGTTACTTTTCCAGTATACTTTATAGGTTCAGCAGATTGAACCATATTGATATATTTATCAAAAATTTGTTCCATTATAGTTATCCTTCTAATTAACTAAAATTAAATATCCGGATTCAGAACATCTGATTTATTCTTTGTCTTGATTGGGGCTACTTCCAGAAGTTTTGCTTCAAGTTCACCCAGCTGGCTTTGAATTCTTGCATCGATTGCACCAAAGTCTGTTTCGATAATACATCCGCCACGCTGAACAGTGCTGTCTTCAAGAACAGTAATGCTTTTAACATTTTCTACTTCTCGTATAAACTGGGAAATATGTTCTGTTGTAAGTTTTACATCGTCCATATTAACACGAATAGTAACATCACCGCGACCTTTTACTTTTTTAAGAGCCTGAACAACATTGCTCAAAAGAACAGACTTCTGATTTTCACTGAGAATTTTTACAACTTTACGGGTCATAAGAAGAACAAGTTCAACAATCTGACTTTCTGTTGATTCAAGAATTTCCTGTCTTTTTGCCTGAACACCTTCGATAATTGTATGAAGTCTGGAAACAAGTCTGTGAGCCTCTTCTGCACCATCCTGATAACCTGCTTCGTGACCTTCGTCATAACCATTACGTTTTGACTCTGAATAAAGCTTCTGTTCATCCATTCTGGCCTGGGCTAGAATCTGTTGTGCTTCTTCCTGAGCCTTTTTGATTATTTCCTGAGCGGTTTTATCGGCTTCGTTTTTAATAATCTGTGCTTTGTCTGTCTGATGTTTAACCTGAGCAAATGCGGCAGTTTCTGCATTTTTTACAATTTCATCTGCCTTAGCCTGAGCTGCAGCAAGCATCTGGGATTTTTCTTCTTCCCACTGCTTCTTAAAAAGTTCAGCTTCACGGCGAAGATCATCTGCTGTAGGGCCAGTATATTCATCTTTTTCTTCTGGCACATCTTCTACAGGGGGTGCAAAATCTCTTGTTAATTTAAGAATAACCTTGTCTTCTTTTGTTTTAAGCTCATTTGGTCTAAAAACACTTTTTGCCATTACTTACTCCACATTAAACAACAAGTTCGTCTTCACCACTGCGGGCAATAACGATTTCACCACTATCTTCAAGGCGACGGATTGTACTAACAATTTTCTGCTGGCTTTCTTCAACATCTTTAATACGAACAGGTCCCATAAATTCCATATCTTCTTTAAGCATACTTGCAGCGCGTTTTGACATATTGCGGAAAATTTTATCCTGAACTTCGGCATCAACACTCTTAAGAGCTTTAGCCAGTTCCTGCTGGTCAACTTCACGGAGAACTTTCTGAATAGCACGGTCATCAAGCATAACAATATCTTCGAAAACGAACATTCTCTTCTTGATTTCTTCTGCAAGTTCCGGATCTTCTTCTTCAAGAGTTTCAATAATTGCTTTTTCTGAAGAACGGTCAACAAGGTTGAGGATTTCTACGATTGAATCAACACCACCGGCAGAAGTATAATCTTCTGAAGACAGTGTAGAAAGCTTCTTTTCAAGAACACGTTCAACCTCACGGAGAACATCTGGTGATGTACGGTCCATTGTAGCAAGACGCTTTGAAACTTCCGGCTGAACCTCCGGCTGAAGATTCTGAAGAATAACCGCTGCTTTATTTGGTTCAAGATATGCAAGAATCAAGGCAATTGTCTGTGGATGTTCCTGCTGAATAAAGTTGAGAAGGTGAGCCGGGTCTGTTCTGCGGATAAAGTCAAAAGGTCTAACCTGAAGGCTGGATGTAAGACGGTTGATAATATCAATTGCTTTCTGGCTTCCCAAAGATTTTTCAAGAAGTTCACGGGCATAGTCTATACCACCAGTAGTGATAAAGTTCTGAGCCTGCATAAGCTCCTGGAATTCTTCAAGAACCTGATCTTTAAAATCGGCATCAACTGTTTCCAGTCGAGCAATTTCAAATGTAAGAGTTTCTACTTCATCTTCACGGAGATGCTTCATTATTTCTGAAGAAACATCGCTTCCCAGACTAACAAGAAAAATAGCTGCCTTCTGACGGCCTGTTAAATTTTTATAATCTTTTGCTCCACCCTTTTTCCCGGAGGATTTTCCTGAGCCTGGTTTAAACTGCTGCTTTACCGATGAACTGGATTTTTTTTCTGCTGTTTCTTCTGCCATCTTTTATTCCTCCATAAGCCAAGTGCGGATAAGCATTGCAACGTCTTCCGGATGTTCTTTTGCCATAGCAATTGCATTTTCCTGAAGCTCTGCCCGTTTACGCTCTTCTACAGACATAGTAACTTCCATGCCATCGTTTTTTGCATCCCAAAGTGCCTGTTCTCTGGCAGCCTGCTGTTTTCTGAACAGTTCTTCTTCTCTAAGTCTGCGTCTGCGTTCAATTTCACGACTGATAAATCTAAATATAATAAAGGCAATCAAAACAACAACAACACCAATCAACACAAAAAGAATTGTCTTTTTTGTCTGCTGTTTCTTTCTGAAATCTTCGTCTTCTTTACGGAATTCATCTGTGCGGTCAAATGGAACATTTACAACTTCTACAATATCACCACGCTTGTTATCATAACCAACCGCTGCCCGTACAAGACTCTTCATTTTCTGAAGGTCTGCATCTGAAATTGGAATATATTCCCGAAGATAACCGCCGCTTTCGTTTAATTTAAGTTTACCGCTTTCATCATATAAAGGATAATTCCAGGTGCCGTCAATATTAACACCGATTGTAACACGTTTAATTGAAGGACTGTATTCTTCTGTTGTATTTTTCTGATTCAAGGCATTGTTTACTTTTTCACCAGTTTCTGTCTGCTTGCCAATCATATTTGACATGTCGCTATAAACCGGTGGATTCTGACCTTCAACTCCCGCAGGTCCTTCTGGATTATATCCTGTACCAACAAATTCCTTTTTTATAGTTTCGGAAGAAATAACAAGATTTGTTCTGATGTCAGAGTCGTCATAAGGGGTATCCGGATTATCTGGAACAACTGTAATACCAGTGTATTCTGTTGATGTGGAATTGCGTTTTGACATATCCATATCAATCTTCATGTTGGCAATCTTTACCCGCTTTCGACCGTATGTTTCCTCAAGAGCTTTAAGAATTCTTGCAGAATATTCATTTTCCAGCTTCTGAATAAGCCGCTGTTCTTTTGCAATATTGTCAATTCGTTCAGTTGCTTCCATGCCGCTGAAATCATTGATTTCAAGACCAGTATTTCCGTCTACAATAGAAATGTTTTCGTCTTTAAGACCTTCAATACTTCTCTGAATAAGATGCTGAATTCCCTTAATCTGCTTTTTATCACTAAGGATTTCACTTCCACCCTTTGAATAGAGAATTACACTGGCACTAACAGGATTCTGAGTTGAAGCAAAAAGTGATTCATCAGGAAGAACAAGCCCTACTTTTGCATCACGAATTCCATCAAGATAAGAAAGACGCTGTTCAAGTGCTTTTTCCTGTGCACGCTGCCAGTTTACTTTATCATCAAAATCTGTACGTGCCCATTTTGTTGTATCAAAAATTGAATATGCATCAAACCGTTTTGGTTCAAGATTTTCTGCTATAAGAACTGCCCGGTATTTTTTTGCAGTTGCTTCATCGTTAACAGAAATGTAGCCGTCAGTAGTTGCGTAATACTTTACATTATCCTGATCAAGTCTAAGACAAATTTCTGTTCGTTCAGCTTCATCTGTAATTGGAACATTAAAAAGGCGAACTGTTGTAGGCTTTGAAGAAACGCTTGTAAGAACAACAATTGCAACGATAACAAGAACGACAATACCAATACCGATACCTTTCTGAACTTTTGTCCACTTGGCCCATCGCTCTTTAAACCCATTAATAACTTTTTTGAACCATTCGTTCATCTTCCCCTCCCGAGAACGAATCACCAGCCCCGCACCTTATCCCTAAGTGCATAATAGGACTAATTTAATAAGAAATTTTAACATATATTGAGAAAAAATGCAAATAATTTTGGAAAAAAGCAGATATTTTTCAGAAAATTGATCAGCGGGTTGTAGAAATTTCCTGCCATGCACCAGTAAGTCTGTCTATAACAGTCTGGGCAAGAGACAAACTCATCTGAGCTTTTGCCATAGCAGTTGTAACATCGTGAATATCAACACTGTCCGGGTCTGTAATAAGCTGTTCCTGAATTTTTGAAACATCAGTCTGCTGGCTGTTCATTGCTTCTACTGCTTCAAAAAGATAACTTTCGAATGTTCCTCTTTTTTTCTGTGGTTCTGTTGGCTGGAGAGTATTTCCGTCTGCATTAAGTCTATTTGCTTTAGAAAGATCCTGTAAAGGAGCAGATCCGATATGTGCTGGATTTGTGCGGTTAAGTTCAAGTGTGCCAATCATTTTTATCCCCCTGTTAAAAAAATTCCCACTTGAAGAATTCTACTACAAGTGGGTTTTATTTTCAAGTGGAATATTACCTTCCAATTTCCAGAGCTGCATTGAACATTTCCTTGCTTCCCTGAATTACAGCTGTATTTGCTTCGTAAGCACGGCTGGCACTTATCATATTAACCATTTCGTTTACAATATTTACGTTTGGATATTCAACATAACCGGCATGGGGACCAGTTTTAATTGCATCTGGATGAGTAGGATCATAAACAAGGCGACCCACTTCTGTATCTTTAACGATTTCACGGACACGAACACCTTTTCCAGGTCCGTTATCAAGATTTTCTGGAATAAAAGGACTTCTGAACTGTGGATTTTTACTTGCAATCGGTTCAAAAATTACTGTCTTTTTCTGATATTTTCCGCCTTCCTGTGTACGGGTTGTACTGGCATTGGCAATATTATCACTGATTACATCTGTTCTAAGACGTTCTGCACTCATTCCTGTTGCAGCAATATTTATACTTGTAAAAAGTCCCATTTTATTCTCCTTATTCAGTTTTTCCGTTTTACGTCCGGAATGACAGTTTTATAGTGAGATTCCGGATCAGGTCCGGAATGACGGGCGCTGTCATCCTGAGCTTGACTCAGAATCAATTATTTTTTAATTGCAGTTTTTATCTGGTTAAACTGAAAATTTTCCATCTGGGAAATAAGGCGGTACTGCATCTGGATTTTTGCAATATTCATTGCTTCCTGTTCTGCATCAACGTTATTTCCATTTGCTTTTGCAGTTGTTACAAAATCAGTAACACGGCGAGGTTCCACATCTCTCCAGTTACGTGGTTCTTCACTTTTAAAATGTCTTGGATCTGTAGTCTGAAGCTTAAAAGAATCTCGTTCATTATCCCGACTTTCAAAAGCACGTTTAAGTTCACTTTCAAAATTAACGTACTGTTTCTTGTAATTTGGAACTTCTGAATTGGCAAGATTGTTTGCAGTAACTTCATAACGCAAAGTACTTACATCAAGAGCACTATGCAGAAGATTGATTGAATCAAAAAAACTGTTAATTCCCATATAATTTATTCCTACAGCCGCAAAGTTTCAGCAGGCGGCAAATAGAATTCTCCTTATGGAAATTGTCGGAAATAAAAATTCAAACTTTAGGATTTTTTTAATTTTATTATTCAAAACCGATTATAAGCTGGCATCCGGAAATTGAATATTTAATATCAGTGCCTTCAAAGCCCGGAACTTCATTAGCAAGAACAACAGCAACACGGTTTTCAAAGGGGCTGTAAAAACACCCGGTAACAAAAACATCCTGCTGTAAAACATCTTTTGCAGAATTGATTATTTTTACACGGTCTTCCTTTTCTGCCACAATTTTATATGAAATCCGATTGAATCCCGTTTCTAAATCCTGCCCCAGTTCATCAACGATTTTACGAACCAGGACTTTTTTGCCTTTTACCTTAACTGGAAATTTAAGGAATTTATTTTTTGACACTACAATCCCATGTTTTTCAAGTTCATCACTATATTTATTGCACACCTGATTCCAGATAGAAACAATATCCTCTTCGCTTGACTGATGCATTTCAAAAACAATGGAATCTTCTACCAGATCCTGAATATAAAAATCAAACTGATTAATTCCAGCTCCATCAAGCCAGTAACTTTGACACCATGCAAATTTGTTATCTTTTGACCATCCCACAGGATAAAATTCTGGAAGAGTATTTAAAGTTGAATGTTTTTTATTTCCACCAAGGGTATAAGGATTCACACTGGCCGGAAGAGGAAAAGCCTGCCGGGAATCAAGTTGAATTTCAACTCCCCAACAAAAAAATGTTAAAAAAAGAGCAGCAAAAAACAAACAGATTTTTTTCATAAGTTGAATTATAAACGGTAAATTTGACAAAATCAAGTTAATAGGCAATAATTAAACAATAATTTTAGATAGAGGAGAACACAATGGCAAAAGGTAAAGATTACTTTGGAATGGGCAGACTGATCAGCATTATTCTTGCTATCATCCCAGTTACATCATGGCTTTTGGGTGCATTTACAAGAATCAAAGAAAAGAAAATTCTTGCTGCAGTACTCAGATTACTGTTAGGCTGGAACTTGATTTACATCATCGACCTTATCATGATGATTTTCGCTGGAAAAATCTGGAGATTGTTCTAGTTTATTTTGGGGCTGTCCCAAAAGTATTTGTCATGCTGAACCTGATTCAGCATCCCACTAGATTTAGTGTGAGATCCTGAAACGAGATCAGGATGACAATGGTTGGTGTCATTCCGGACCTGATCCGGAATCTCTTTTGATGAGATCCTGAAATGAGTTCAGGATGACGCTATGCTACTAATTTATTGGACAGCCCCTTAGTTTTATCTGCGGCCTGGTTTTTCTTCTGCAGGGCTTACACGGATTTTGCGACCGTCTACTTCTTTCTGATGCAGAGCCGCAATCGCTTTAGCAGCCTGAACATCGTCTTCCATATTAACAAAACCGAAACCTTTTGACTGGTTAGTATTATTATCCATCATAATCTGAACGCTTTCTACTGTACCGAATTTTTCAAACAGTTTTCTAAGAGTATCTTCTGTTGTAATAAAGCTGAGATTTCCGCAGTACAAACGAGTCATATATCACCTCTAAATAATTTTTCAAAATTTACACAATTTAACTGTTATTGTAAATAGCAAAATATAATTTGATTTAAATAAAAATTATGCTATAATGTTAATGTTATGAATAAGAAAGAATTTTACCAGATTATGAAGCAGGTTCCAAAAGCCGAAATTCATATCCATACAGAAGCAGTAATCAGCCGGAATACAGTAAAAAAACTTTTCAAAAAATCAATCGGAAAAACAATGCGCTCAGAAGAAATGAAGGACTTGTTTTCCTACGAAGATTTACCGGGATTTATTGCAGCATTTCTTAAAATTCAATCTTTTTTTACAGATTTAAGTGATTTTGATCTGGTATTTGATGATTTCCAGAATTATCTTGAAGAAAACAACATTGTTTACTGCGAAGCTTTCTTTAGCCCTTCTGCATTTCTAAAAAAAGGTTTTTCTTTCCACGACATGAGCCAGATGATTTCCCGTAATGTTAAAAAGATTTTTGACAATACAGGACGCACTTTAAAAATTCTTATTGATGTAAGCCGAACCTTTGGTGAAGAAAACGCATTCAATAACCTTAACATGATTCTTGAAGAAAAAAATAAAAACATAATCGGAATTGGTCTTGGGGGAGACGAATCAAAAGGTCCTGCCAGAGACTACAAAAATGTTTACGCAAAAGCAAAGGAATCAAAGCTTCACACAGTTGTCCACGCAGGAGAAGTTGAAGAAAGCTGGTCAATAAAAGATGCACTGGATTTGCTGGGAGCAGAAAGAATTGGTCACGGAATTACAGCTGCCTACGACCCGGAATTAATTGAACGCCTTGCAAAAAAGAAAATTCCTCTGGAAGTTTGTCCAACAAGCAATACATTTACAAAAAAATATGTTACAGAAATGAAGAACCATCCAATTAAGGAATTATACCAGAAAGGTGTAATGGTAACATTAAACACAGATGATCCTACTTTCTTTAAAGCATCACTTTTAGACGAATATTACAATCTTTATTCAAAACTCAAATTTTCAATGGCCGACATCTGCAAAATCGTAAAAAATGGTTTTAATGCCAGTTTTATGAGTTGCGCAAAGAAAAAAGAATGGTGCGCAAAAGTAGATGAAATTTTAAAAGCCCCATGTG
>JAEDJS010000070.1 GCA_016296205.1 Treponema sp.
ATGGATGATTTATTTAATTAAATTTAGTTTTTCACCTTAACACATCAGATTAGTATCTGCTACAAGTTTTACAAAATTAATTATAGCACATAAAAAAAAGTCATGCCAAAGGAATTTTTATTCACATAAATTGGGCGGTCCGGCAGAAAGCTCTGGCTTCCTGCCGTCGCTATATCCGCCCTTCCGCTTTCGCTTCATCCTCCTCGGCGTCACAAGTGCCGCCTGCGGCGGACGTCTACGACGGGGCTCCTAGCGCTACCGCAAATAAAATTGGAACAAATTGTTATTAATGCATAATAAAAGTAAATAAAAAAAAAATTTACAAATACAATAAGCGGTTTATAATTAATTAACTCAATAAAGAGTAGGAGGAAAAAATGAAGAGAAAAACTTCAATAACAAAGATTGCTGGCATCCTTACCGTGCTAGCTATGGTATGGGGGGGGTAGCTTGCAAACAGACAACTGAACCCGAAGCTCCTGTAGAGAAAACAAAGTACACAATTTCATTTGATTCAGGCGTTAAATCAATTACTGTAGAAGAAGGTACTGCTGCTACAAAACCTACAGATCCAGAAAAAACTGGTTATACATTCGATGGATGGCTCAATGGTAAAGCCGCATACGATTGGGCACAGCCAGTCACATCAAACTTATCTTTAACTGCAAAATGGACTGCAATAAAGTACACAATTACTTACCTTCCAGAAGGAGTTAAAACAGACAACCCAACAACTTACACAATCGAAACAGAAACTTTTGCATTAACTGATCCAAAAAATCAACCTGTTGAAGGTAAACCATACTTTGTTGCCTGGCATAACGGTGAAAAACCTGCAGAAGGTGAATGGGCTATTGTTGACTCAATTAAAAAAGGAACAACTGGAAATAAAACTTTCTATGCAGAATTTTCAGCAGAAAAGTCTTGTGTTGTAAAATTCATGTCAGGAACAACAGAAGTAAAATCTACTGAAGTAAAAAAAGGTGATAAAATTACACTTCCAAATGATTTTGAAAAATACAGTTTATTCTCAGATGCAGATTGTACAGAAGCTTTTGATACAAACACAGCAATTACAGCAGATACTACAATTTACGTAAAACTTAAAACTTTTACAATTTCATATAAAGTATTGCCATTTGATGAAGTATATCCCGTAGAAGGTGAAACAAATGGTACTATGACAGTTGAATATGGAAAAGTTTTTACAGACGAAGAAATAAATGCGTTAGCAGAAGTAATTGATGGTTATGCATACAAAGGTGTCTTTACAGATAAAGCTTGTACAGTTCCATTTGATAATACACAAGCAATTACAAGTGATTTGACAGTGTATGTTTTGTATGAAGAAGTTGTGGAAGAAGATCCAACGAAAGCAGCATTAGCCACTACATTAGAGTTTAATAAAGAATATACTGGTTATTTGGAATTTACTTATGGTGATGTGGAAAGTGGTAAAGATTGGCAAAATGTTACTGCAAGTGGAATTTATTTGAATTTACCAAAAGATAGTCTAGCTGAAAATGGAACTGTAAAAGTTGTATATTCCATTTCAGGAATTTCTGAAAATGCTACATCAGTAACTACTCAGGGAGTTTTTGATAACTGGGGGTGGAAAGATACAATTAATTCTACTGCCGATGGAACAGAAATTGTTAAAACATGGACTATTACAGCAGAGGGTATTACTACAATGGCTGACTCTGATTATGCTTCTTTCAAAATTGTTCCTCAATATGGAAAGGCTGATTGTGCTAATTTTGTTGGAACAAAAATTAAGGTTGGAGTTTCTAACTTAAAAGTAACATACACTCCTCCAAGAACTTTAGTTGCAGATGGAGAACCTGTTGAAATTGAATTTGATCAATGGGGCAATATGGCAGAATCGGCATTTAAAGGATATTCTGATGATGATGTGTTAATCCTTACTTACTCTATTGAAGGATCTGTTGATGGTGTTGTTAGTTGGGGATGTGGAAAAATCTCGTCTTATGGAGATTCAACAAAAGGAAAAGACATTCCTGTTCAACAATTAGGTGAAAATGTTTTCACAATTTCATATGCAGAGTTTAAAGATTGGCTTCCAATTAAACATGCCCAATATGGCATTGGTGGTTTGAATTGGAATATGTATAAACAAGGATCTGCTACACCAACAAGAGTGTCTGCAAAAATGCAAAAAATGAAAGTTCAAGAATAATTTTCCTTTTATTAAAATCAGTAGTTTAGAAGTTGTGGACATTTTCTAAACTACTGATTATTGGTTTGAATTTTCGCAACAAACTAATTAAGAATTAAAAAATAAATCATTTTATATAAAACTCCATAAATGAAATGATTTGCCCTCAGGAAAAGTTTTTTCTTGAGGGATTTTTAATTTAACAGGAGTTTTTGAAAAATATTGTTGCATATTCATTTCTCCCAAAGACTAACTGCCACATTTAATCACACTTGATGATTTATTTTCAATCATTTGCTATAATTTGCCCATGCTGGATTTTCTTCTGACATATCTTCATTACTGGCCTCTCGCTGCATTCATTGCACTTATTCTGGCAGGACTCAATATTCCTGTTTCAGAAGATGCTATTATTGTAGCTTCTGCCGCAATCTGCTATGAAAATCCAAAACTTCTTATTCCTACAATTTTATTGGTTTATGTCGGAATTGTTTCAAGTGATATTATTTCTTATTTCTGGGGTTATTTCTGTTCAAAAGGGCTCCGCTCGCTGAAAGCTGTAAGCAGAATCCTTAAATCAAATAAGAGAATTCTTTTCCTGAACAGACTTGAAAAACACGGTTTTCTCACTTTCATTACAATTCGTTTCATTCCATTTGGAGTAAGAAACGCACTTTTCCTTTCATCAGGATTCTTTCATCTGAAATTCTGGAAGTTTTTTATTTTTGATGCAATCGCCGCTGTAATTTCAAGCCAAAGTCTTTTCTGGATTGTTTACTTTTTGGGTGATAATTCAGATTTATGGGTAAGAATAATAGCAGGTGTCCTTCTTGTATTTCTCATCTGTTTCATTATCTGGAACATCAGATCAATCAAGAAGGAACTTAATCAAATCAATTCAAAAACTAATTCTAATCCTCAGTCTCAGAACCTTGAGCTTCGTTAATTCTTGAAACTCTTCTTTCCTTTATTTTTTCGATCAGTCTCATTTTTACACGAATGTATTCAAACATATTGTTGAAAACAATAATCATAATACTGAATACAAGATAAACCAAACACAAAGCAAAGCACAGATACTGATGACTTCCCACCAAAAGCACAATAACAAGTATTACCGGGAATCCGAAATCCGGATATCTGTCCTTCTGCTGCAATGTAATAGAAACCAGAAGTTTTGCCAGGTAAATCATAATGTAAAGTGATATAAAGACTACTTTTGTTTCAAAATTAAAACTTGTAAATGAAAGAAGCAGAGCAACAAGAATAGAAAGCAATACAAAAGAAAAGAATTTTACTGAAACACTTTTAGCTCTTATAAGGCTCTTTACGCCGTTCAGGAATGCAAAGAAACATGAAACTATAAGGAATCCTCTGACAGGAGAAATAACCCAGAACAAAGGTGTCTTCATAAAGTTTCTTACTGGTTCAAAACAGCTGATAAAAATAACCGCAGTCAAAGTACAAACAGTTTCTGTTGAAGAGAATTTTCCAAAGAACATTTTTCCGGTTTTATATCTTTCCCAGAAAGATGCAGCCTGAGTGAAATATCCTATAACAAGAACCATAATAAAATAGAACGGATCAAGTTCACGATAAACAATCAGAATACCGCCAGTAAGATACCCTGTTACTGCAGAGTCAAAAAAATGGTCGAGGAATTCGCCCAGAGGTGAAAACATTTTTGTACGTCTTGCCTGAGCACCATCCAGACAGTCACTTACAAGGTAAACGAACATCAGGATTGGAATGAGCCACCAGACATGATACCTGCTCAAGGCTGCCTGGAGCATAATCATAAAAGCCGAAAAAGCACAAAGTCCGCTGAACATTGTGATTGAATTCGGTCTGAGTGTCATAGGAAGGCGGTTAAGTATCGGCGGAACGACATATTTCATAAGAAGTCCGTCGATAAACGAGTTATTTTCGTAAGAGTATGTATACTCTTCCTTTTCTTTAGATTTGTTCATACCTCACATTATAACGATAATCACCTGAAAAAAACAATTTGTTAGTTTTTAAATTTTCAGAATTAATTCCATCGCCAGTAAATGCCGTAGCTTTCTTTATGCTGTAAGTAATGAGGAATAAATTCAAGTTTTCTGTCGCAGCCTTTCAGCGTCCATACCGGGATTTCATTTTCTTCACTGATGTCAAAATTCTGATTTAGGTTTTTCATAAACTCTTCTACAGTCTGCCCGTTTGTAATTTTTACATCATCATTCTCTACAGCTTTTTTTGATGCAGTTGTAACCCACATACCGACACTTCCAGTTTCCTGGTTTTCTGTTCCAAGTCTTGCGCTCAAAACATATGGACCGTATTTGAAAGCCTTTGTGTTTTCATCATCCTGAAGTCCCAAGGCTTTCATTTCCATTGGGAAAGTCACTTCAATATCTGCTTTATTTTTGAAACATAAAAATCCATCAGTTTTTTCACAGTCTGCAGAAGTCTTCACCAGTGTTTCATCTGTCCATTCAGGAACACGCAGTTTCAGACAGAAACTATTGTCCCCTTCTATCTTGATTTTTACAGTTTCCGATTTAAGGAAGTTACAATCCACTTTTACCTTTGCAAATCCCGCATCAAGAACCGAAGAAACATAATTATTTACGATTACCGTTTCTTTTCCGCCTTCTTCTGATCTGTAATAAATGCTGTCCTGAAGCTTTGTAAAATTCTCCCAGCCAGTTCCTGTACAGCACCAGAAATCTTTATCAACTCTTGTGTAAACTTTCTGATATCCTGTTGCCATTGGCTGGAAGTACATTGTACATCCTGTTTCAGGATTCTGGCTTGCAAGAATTGCGTTCAGATATGTGTTTTCGTAATAATCAGCATATTTTTTTTCGCCTGTAATTTCAAAAAGGCCCCGGCTAAGTTTAAGCATATTGTAAGTGTTGCAGGTTTCATTGTTTATATTTGTACGTTCGGCGGCAAGAACATTATCCATTCCAAAATGCTCATTTTCGCTGTTACCGCCTGTCACATAAGTATGTTTTTTTGTAACCATTGTCCAGAACGCCTTTGCATAATTCAGGTAGTCTTCATCACCTGTTGCTTCGTAACGTTTCATAGCCCCAATGAATTTTGGAATTGTTGTATTTGCATGAGTATTGTTCATTGCATTCGGTGTGTTCTTCTGAACTTTCAGGAACAATGCATCTTCATCAAACTGATGGGCTGCCTTAAGAAAATCTTCACGAGCATCACATTTACTTACAGCATAAAGCTGATAAAGCACATCATTCATTCCGCCGTATTCAATTGAAAAAACATTGGCACGAGTTTTATTATCCCAGGCATTTACTCGGCGCGAAATCCATTTACCAAGATTTTCTGAAAGAGTTAATGCGCGGGTATCGCCTGTAAAAGTGTAAACGTCCAGAAGGCCCTGAAGGATTTTATGCATTGTATACCATGGCACCCATGCCTGTTTAAAAATATCGCCCTGACGTTTTTCAACGTTGTCGAACTGAAGATCAATTTTATTCTTAAAACTTTCATCCGGAAGTATTGCACTGAAAAGATATCCTTCGTATTTTGTGCCGACAGTTTTCTTCTGACATTTTTCAAGTTCCGAAATTACAAAATCCAGACGCTTTTTGCATTCAGCTTTTTTCTCATCACTTACAACCGGATTCACAATACTTTGAGCCAGAGCTGTAAGGTAATGTCCGAAGGTATGGCCTCCAATCAGAGTATTTTCCCAGCCGCCATAACGGAGCTTTTTCAGCGTGATTTCTTCTCCACAGGCATAAGCGGCATTTTCATAAAATCCTGCAAGAAATTTTTCAGGATCAAGCGAAAGCACATTTGCCACAACTTTTTCAGTTGCATTTATATAATATGGATCTGTAAGTGTAATTTTTTCATTTTCGTATGCGTGGATTTTTTTCATTTCTTTTCCTCCAGAAAAGGCTGCTGTTACGCCTGAAAACAAGAACAAAACCGCAGTCATTTTTCTAACATTCATAATCTAAGCATAACACTGGCTTTTACAGAAAAGAAGTTCCGAATGTTTGAATTAGTGTTAAAAGGTTATATAATTACATTATGAAAAACCTTTATTTTGACACTTCAAAACCTTTTGATTTTCACTGGACCGGGAAATTCCAGGCCCCGGACAAAAACTGGATTCACATGACCCGTCCCCTTACCGATTTTGAATTTGTCATTGTAACTGAAGGTGATTTTTATATCGGAGACGGAGCAAAGACAAGTGTAGTTCATAAAGGCCAATACCGCATTATGACGCCAACTGAAAATCAGCACGGTACACATCCTTCGGCATGTTCCTTCTACTGGATGCATTTTATGGCGCCTCAAAGCAAAGCTGAATGTGCAGAATCTGCTAGTTTTCTGGAGATACCTGAACAGGGAGCAGTTCCTCACCCGGAACGGCTTATTGTTTTATTGAAGCAGCTTTCTGACTGTGACAAAAAATACGGAAACCATCAGTTAAACAGTTATCTCTGTACGGCAATCATTCTTGAACTTCAAAGCCAGCTGAAAGCAGAATCAGAATTATCAGATTTAAAAAAAAATCAGAACGAAAAACTTCACGGTGCACAGGTCGCTCTTTATTCTGATACTATTAATTACATCAACTGGCGCATAAAGGATGATGTCCGGGTTTCTGAAATTGCAGCCTACTTCGGATATAACGAAAAATACATGACAACCTTTTTTAAGAAAGCATCGGGAAAATCGTTGAAACAGTTTATTCTGGAAAGAAAAATGGAAGAAGCAAAGGCCCTGCTTTCCGACAGCACAAGGACAGTTTCCGAAATTGCCTACAGTCTTGGCTTTTCAGACAATCACAATTTTTCAAGGGCGTTTAAAAAAGTGACAGGGCAAAGCCCCAGCGAATACCGGGACAGCTTTGCCGACAGAATGCTTTATAATGTCTGATTTTTAATTTGTATAAAGGATATAATCACAGCGCCTGAGTGTGTTGATATATTTTCCAAGGCGTTCATAAAGAGGCTCGGCTTTCTGGCCGAAATGCTCCTTCACTTTTTCACCAATCTCCATGACAGTTTTCTCGCCGTCTATCTGCTGCCAGATAAAAGAGCCGAATTCTTCAAGGGCAATATAAGATACTTTCGGACGCTTAAAAAAAATCTGAGCAATGCGATTGTAAAAACCGCGGTTCTTTACTTCAAGAGTAACAATGCCTTTTTTGTCTGTTGTGAAAGTGATAAGTGAGTTATGTTTTGGGATAAAGTCTAATAAATTTTTCTGCATAAAAAATTAACCACGCGAACTTTTCATAAATCCGCGTGGCTCCGTTTTTCAATAAGCTTTTATAGCTTATTTAGATTTCTTTTCTCTTGTAATAAGACACATAGTAACAATCAGCAGTGCGAAGAATGCGATACCGCCAATATTTCCAAGGCTCACGAAACGTGAAATATTAATAATATCACCAAGAGAATTTCCGCCAACTTTGATTACAGCGAAAACTGCAAGAAGAATACCTACGATACCTTCACCTGCAATAAGTCCTGATGAGTAAAGAACACCGGCTTCAACCTTAGCTTCACGGGCGTTAGCCTGTTCTTCTGTTTCATTGTTCTTTTTACGTTCGAAGAACCAGCGAACCAGTCCACCAACAAGAATTGGAAGTGACAGGTGAATTGGCAGATAAAGACCAATTGCAAATACCAGAGAAGGAATCTGAATAAGTTCTGCTGTGATTGTAATTGCAACACCTACGAATACCAGGTTCCAGGAAGGTTTCCTGACATGATTCCTTCAACTACAAGTTTCATCAAAGTAGCCTGAGGAGCAGGAAGTTCGCTTGAACCGTATCCCCATGCAGCGTTCAGAAGATACAGAACACCACCAATTGTGATTGCAGAAATTACAACACCTACGACTTCACCAATCTGCTGTGCTTTTGGAGTTGAACCAACAATGTAACCTGTCTTAAGGTCCTGAGAAGTATCACCTGCAATTGCAGCAATGATACAGATAATAGAACCGATTGCAATAGCACTTGTCATTCCTGCAAATCCAACTTTTCCTGTAGCCTTCAGGATGATTGTTGAAATCAACAGAGTTGCAATTGCCATACCAGATACAGGGTTGTTTGAAGAACCTACAATACCAACCATACGGCTTGAAACTGTTGCAAAGAAGAATCCGAAAATAATGATGATAATTGCACCAACAAAGTTTACTGGAATTGTTGGAATAAGCCACAGAGCAATAGCCAGAACACCAATGATAATCATGATGATGTTCATTGGAAGTTCGCTTGAAAGGCGGTCATTTGTTGTTTCACCTTTTGCACCGAAACTCTTGAATGCCTGAGCGAATGTCTTAGCAATAAGAGGAAGATTCTTGATAAGAGAAATAATACCAGCAGTAGCAAGAGCACCGGCTCCAACATAACGAATGTAGTTTGACCAGAGTCCCCATGTTCCGCCGTTTTCGAAAACTTCAGAAATTGAAACTGTTGCAGGGAAAATTACTGTGCTTCCGCCAAGAAGAACAAAAAGAGGCATAAGAACGAACCATGCCATAAATCCACCGGCTGTAAGAACAGCACCTACTCGTGGACCACAAATATATCCAACACCAAGAAGAGCCGGGAGAACGTCTCCTCCAATGCCGCTTCCTTTATATGCACCGATTGAATAATCAACTTCGCTTGGGAAAAGTTTCAGACCGTCTGCAATAAACTTGTAGAGGGCAGCAATTCCAAGACCTTTGAATACGATACCGGCTTTTTTACCGCCTTCTTCACCGGCAATAAGAACTTCAGAACATGCCTGTCCTTCAGGATAAGGAAGTGTTCCGTGTTCTTTTACGATAAGAGCATGGCGAAGTGGAATCATGAAGAATACACCGAGAAGACCACCAATAAGGGCGATCAGTGTAATTGTGAAAAGAGAAGGTGTTTTTTCACCGAATTCTGTTGCCCACATAAACAGAGCAGGCAGAGTGAAAATTGCACCTGCAGCCAGTGATTCACCGGCAGATCCGATTGTCTGAACGATGTTGTTTTCAAGAATTGAATCACGTTTCAGAATCATACGGATAACACCCATTGAAATAACGGCGGCTGGAATGGAAGCGGAAACTGTCATACCTACGCGGAGTCCCAGGTAAGCATTTGCAGCACCGAATACTATTGCGAGAATCACACCGGTAATAATTGATGTGACTGTGAGTTCCGGAAGTTTCTTTTCTGCCGGAATAAATGGTTTGAATGTTTCCAGCAAACTCTCCTTTGAGAACGAAAATTAGCTAAATAATTCTACCATACAAATGAGAGTATTTGTGATTTTTTTCAAGAATTCGTACTTAAATCGCGCTGAAGCGGATTTTTCGCGGGGTCGGAATGTTTT
>JAEDJS010000009.1 GCA_016296205.1 Treponema sp.
AGCCTGATAAACGAACCAATTGCACTAAAAGCACTTGCAACATAAGTCATTGCTGCGGCACTAAGAACTTTTCTTGTATCAGAAAGTTCATCTTTGTCCATAACTCCACCGCTTTTAAGAATTTTAAGAGCACGTCTAGAAGCATTAAATTCAACTGGCAAAGTAACCAGATAGAATGCAACTGCCCCGGCAAACAAACCAAGACCGATTTTTATCAAAAGATCACCAAAAGCAACACCGGCTGCAACCATACTAATTCCTGCAACTGCAACAATGGGTCCAAACTGGGAACCAAGATTTGCCACAGGAACAAGAGCACTGCGGGTTTTAATTGGATTATAACCAACATTGTGCTGAATTGCATGACCCGTTTCGTGAGCTGCAACACCAATTGCCGCAATAGAAGTTGATGCATAAGTTGAATCACTCAGGGAAAGAACTTTTGTTGTAGGATTATAATTATCTGTAAGATTCCCAGAAATATGTGCAATTTTTACATCTGTAATGCCATTTTGCTGTAACAGATAATTTGCAGCCTGAGCACCAGTTATATTTTTCTTGCTTTTTACTTTATCATATTTTGCAAACCGGCTCTTAACTGCACTTTGAGCCCACAAAGTTAACACCAGAGCAGCCCCGGCAAAAATAAAATACCAGATTTCCCCGGAAGACAGAATACCACCAAGTGTTTCCATTACAGAACCAGAACTGCTTCCCACCTGAGCTGCAGTTTCTTCAACAACCTCACCACCTTCAGAACCTAAAACCTGCTGAAGAGTGTTACCTAACTGTAAAAAAGTATAAAATCTCATAGCTTAAAGTCTACAACCTTTTTCCAAATTTTGCTAGTTAAATTTTATTTGCTTCATCAACTCCAAGTCCAAACAAAGCAAAATCCCCTTTAAGTGGATCTTCTGGCCAGATAAGCTTCATCTGTTCAGTTAATATCCGGCATGTTTTTAGTGTGGCTCCTAGTAATTTACCGGAAGATGTCTTTGGCAGAAGTCCAAGCTTTGTTGCCTCCCTGATTACGTGAACATCCATTGGCATAAGCAGCCGCTCTTTTGGATACCAGTTCCAGTATCCTGAATCAACAGGTGAATTCTCTCTGACCATCCACCGCAAAAACATATTAATTCTTTTGCAGGCACTGTCATCTGTTTTGGGAATAAGAGGAGCCATTTCCGGAAACTCATTTTTTACAAGTTTAAACAGTTCAACATTTTTATCCTGCTTTTGATTTTCATGATATAATTTTTTAAAATACTCACCCATGGATTCTTCTTTATTCAGGATGAGTTGAAGCCTTAGAAAAAATTTTCTCATCTGGGAATTAGTAAAAATTCTGTAAAAGGATTTTGAATTATCAGGAAACAGCGGCAGGAATTTTCCTTCTCTAACCCATTTTGTAAGTTCACCTTTATTTGTGCCGCACTGATCAAAAATCAATTTTGCATGTTTTAAAATCTGATCCCGTCTGCCATAAGATAATGAAGCTGCAATAAAAGCGGCAATTTCTGCATCAGCTTGAGTATTATACTGATGCAAAAAACTAACAGGATCTTTTATAACAAAATCATCATTTTCGTATTTTTTTGCCAATTCAATTATCTTATTTTTAATTTCTGTATTCATTTTTACTTTTTTTTTAACGGATAATTCTTCCACTGCCACCATTTTTTACCAGGGACAATACTTCCTCTTTTGTGACCATATTAAAGTCGCCGCTGATTGTATGTTTAAGACAACCACTTGCCGCTGCAAAATCAACACATTGCTGACTGTCCCAATTTTGCATCAATCCAAAAATTAAACCTGCTGCAAAGCTGTCTCCGCCACCAAGCCTGTCATAAATCACCATATCATATTCACGGCTGGTGTAAAAATTTTCACCGTCGTACAAAAGACCACTCCACTTATTGTGACTGGCATTAATACTTTTTCTTAAAGTAAAGGCAACTTTTTTAAAACCATATTTTGAGCACATCTGTCTGGCCACGCTTTCGTACCCTTCCAAGGAGAGCACTCCGTTTTCTACATCAGAATCTTTTGCAGAAATTCCAAAAACGTCTCTGGCATCGGCTTCATTGCTTATGCACAAATCAGTATATTTTGCAATTTCTTCCATAGTTTGTTTTGCCTGTTCTTTAGTCCAAAGCTTGCTGCGATAATTCAAATCAACACTAACAAACGCTCCAGCCTCTTTTGCCATCTTACAAATTTCAATGCTGTTTCTTGCCATAGAAGGACTAAGGGCCGGTGTAACGCCAGTAAGATGGAACCAGTTGCAGCCATCAAAAATTTTCTTCCAGTCAAAATCTTCAAGCTTAGCCAGGGAAATTACAGAATCTTTTCTATCATACAAACATTTACTTGGGCGTTCACTTACACCTTTTTCGTTAAAGTAAATTCCCATCCGACCTTTGCCACGACTAATCAATGATGTATCAATACCAAAGGATCTTAGTTTATTTACAGCCGCCTGACCTAATTCATTATCAGGAAGTTTTGTAACATAAACAGAGTGGATTCCAAAATTTGCAAGACTTACAGCAACATTTGCCTCTGCCCCACCATAAGTTGCTTCAAAAGAAGAAGCTTGAACAAATCGAGTATATTCAGGGGGCTGCAAACGCAGCATAATTTCGCCAAAAGTAACAGCTTTCATTTTGTGCTCCAAAGTGTACTCAATTTTTTATTCGTTGCTCAACGGTGTATTTTTTAAAATCAAATATCGGCTTGCATAACCTTCTGTGTAATCATTATCTGTAAGAAGATAACTTTTAACATTTCGCATACAGGTATCTGATTCTTCTACAGTTCCATTTGCTTTTACAATTTTTGTATTATATTCACGCCATCCGCATTTTGCATTTGCCCTTGGGTGAACCTCCAGCATGTGATCATCATCCCAGCCAAATTCCTCATTAAAATATTCACTTACCATGCAGTTGATTAATGCAATGCTGTCCCAGTTTTCTTTACTGTAAGCAGAACCTTTTCCTTCGGTGCGCATTACATAACATTCGCTTTTCTTTCTTCTATCGCAAGTAAAACGGCAGTTGTTAAAAACAAAACCAGGCTTATTTGCAACTGCAAGACTTTTAACTCCATAGCCGTTAAAATCACCACGATTATCTTCCGCAACATGAACAAAACATTCTTCAAAATATGCAAGAACCGGATTTCCCCAAATTACGTCTACATCACCTTTAAAACTGCATTCCTTGAAGGAAGAATATCCCTGAGTATAAACAACATTCTGGTGACCTTCAAAATTCATTTTTTCTGCAAACAATGCGCCACGAGTTCCGCAATAACTTAATGCTTCTGCACTGTCTTCCAGCGTACTGCCTTCAATTATGCTTTTTACATGAGTATTTAAAATCGTAAAATTTCTGAGAGTAACATTTGTAACATTGTCGCCCAAAATAAATGCAGCTCTTGTTTCCGGACCTTTATGGAATTTTTCACAGTTCTGCACCTGAATTACAACATCTCTGGCACTGGCACCGTTTACACTTTCCAGCACCAGCGGATTAGAAAGATTATAGGTAACCTGTTCTGCATAAATTCCCGGTTCCATTACAATATGAACTGGAGTTTTATGTTCAATTGCACCGCTTTTTACCATTTCCTTAATTTTTTTTATTGACGAAGCAATAGCTGCCACGTTTTTTGGACTGATTTTCATTTCCAGCATTTTTAAATCCCCTTCCTTTATAAATCATAATTTCTAAATCTAAAGAATGAATCATTTAACGATTCCACATCTTTATCTTCCACTGGAGAGAAGTATTTTCCACCCCAGCGGACTTTTATTTTTTCTCTGGAATTTTCTGTAGTGTATGGTTCCAGAAGTTCAATTATTTTTTCGTTCATTAAAATCAAATCTTCCGCGTTGGATTTTGTAGTAACAACCAGAATTTGATTTCCTTTAATTCGATAAATATCATCAGTATTAAAAATTTCTTTTGCCATGCGAACAAGTCCGCCAATAGCGTAATCAACTCCCCTGTACCCCGAATCTTCAATAAATTTTCTTACATTCATAATTTTGAATACTACGCAGCTAAAACCTTTTTCTTCAAAATTATTTTTACGGGCATCTCTCCACAGGGCAGCACCATTTTTTACACCAGTATAAATATCTCTGTAACTGGCTTCCTTAAGCATATTTGAACGGGTATCCAGCTCCTGTTTATTCAAGAAATCATTAAAGCTTACGATTGTGCTTACAATAAGGAAAACCATAACTCCTACACGGCTAAAGAAGAAACAGTCTATCATTGGATTCTGGAACATATCATAAATCACATCACAATAAACAGAGAAAGTCATGCCAAGAAGTGTTAAATCATAGGCAGTAATTTTTCTTCCGCTTGAAACCAATTCCCTGATAATTGTGTAGTCAATAAAAATAAGGAAAATTACCAGAATCGCCGTTATATAAACACGAACCAGACTGAATGGCAGCCACGGAATCAACGCCGCCACAGTTACAATAATAAAGTTGAATTTTGGAATTCCTCTAAAAAACAGCGCAATTTTTTCTTCGTACTGGAATACTTTTTTCTCCAGCATGTATTTAATGAACAAACGGGGCAAAGACGCCAGTGCAATAGTAGAAATAAAAAAAGGAAGAAAACTGTTCTTTGCAATCATTATTCCCAAAACACTTTCGCACATAAATCCCGAAGCGCAGACTATACTTACAAGCCCCCAGTACAAATATTCACCAGCTTGAGTATGCCTCATAATTTTAAACACAAACCAGAACACTACAGAAACAAGGCCTGCAATAAAAATCCAAAAAATCGGAATAATCTGGAATATAGAAATTATAATATAGTTTCCAGTTATCAAATGAGCATCACATAAAAAGAATACTGGAGGTTCGTTCTTAGAAATAAATTTGCCAAAGAATTTTGCAACAGGAGTTGATTCATCAAATGATTTCATAAGGTTCACTGTTACCAGAATATCCTTTTGTCCAGCATAAGGTAATAATACAGAATGAATTTGAGTCCCATTTTCCGAGCCAAATACTCTCCGTCCATTAAGCCCCGATGAATATATTAAATTTTCACCTTCTCCCCAGTTAACAAAAATTGTAACTGCCTGATTGTGAGTCATAAAACATAAATTTGGATTTGGCTGAGCGGTATAAACAATATCGTTGGTTTCCATCGAAGTTACTGTCTGTGCCTTCATAAGTTGATTTACTTCATCAACAGAAAAATTTCTGGAAATTGATATTCCCCGGGAATCTACTGATTTATTCTGAACAATTCCCGGCTCCCGAATTGTCCATCCAGTGCTGACTTTTTTCCATACCGCTGTATTTCTAGTCACTGATTCCTGTTGCCAGATAGTAGACATACCTATACACAATGCCCCCGCAATTGCAACAAGTATAGAAAATATGCCAAAACTTTTAACAACAAAACCTTTCATATTACAATAGTATAACACAGTTATGTTGAATAAGCAAAAAAAAACACGCCGTCAGAAAAAAATCCAGCGACGTGTTCATAACATAAAATTATATCTATTTTGAAAGATATTCGTTAATAGATGCTGCTGCTTTACGACCTTCGCCCATAGCAAGAATTACTGTAGCTGCACCAAGAACAATGTCTCCCCCTGCCCAAACTTTGCAAAGGGAAGTTTTCTGGTTTTCGTCAACAATAAGATTTCCACGAGGAGTTGTGTTCAAACCAGGTGTTGTCTGAGCCATCAGCGGGTTAGAGCTGTTACCAAGAGCAACAATAAGTACATCACATGGAATATCATGTTCGCTGCCTTTAATTGCAACTGGACTGCGGCGGCCACTTTCATCTGGCTCACCAAGCTCATAAGAAAGACATTTAACTGCTTTCAGGTGACCAGTTTCGTCGCCCAATGCTTCTACAGGATTTTCCAGGAATTTAAAGATTACTCCTTCTTCTTCTGCATGAGCAATTTCTTCACGGCGGGCAGGCATTTCGTTACGAGTTCTGCGGTAAATAACGTTTACTTCTTCTGCACCAAGACGAAGTGCCATACGGGCTGCATCCATTGCAACGTTTCCACCACCAACTACGCAAACTACTTTTCCTTCATAGAATGGAGTATCTGCCTTACCTTTTTCGTAGGCTTTCATAAGGTTGGCACGAGTAAGATATTCGTTGGCACTAAACACACCAATTAAATTTTCACCAGGAATACCCAGGAATTTTGGAAGCCCCGCACCTGTTCCAACAAATGCGGCATCGAAACCTTCTTCATTAAGGAGCTGTTCCAAGGTTTCTGTTCTACCAACAAGGAAATTTGTTCTAAAATTAACACCCATTTTCTTAAGGTTGTTAACTTCATTGGCAACAATACTTTTTGGCAGACGGAATTCTGGAATACCGTAAACCATAACGCCCCCTTCCTTGTGGAATGCTTCAAAAACAGTAACATCATGTCCGGCTCTTCTGCAGTCAGCAGCAACAGTAAGACCTGCTGGACCAGATCCAACTACTGCAACTTTCTTTCCTGTAGCTGGAGCAACAGCAGCAACTGTTTCTTTACCGTTATTTCTTTCCCAGTCAGCAACAAAACGTTCAAGACGGCCAATGCTAACTGCTTTCTCTGCATCTTTAAGACCTTTACCAACAGTACATTCACCCTGGCACTGTTTTTCCTGGGGGCAAACACGTCCGCAAATTGCAGGCAAAAGGTTTGTCTGTTTAATAATATCAACAGCACCTTTAAAATTGCTTTTTGCAACCTCCATAATAAACTGAGGAATCTGAACGTTAACAGGACATCCTTTTACACAAGGCATATTTTTACAGTTAAGACAGCGGTTTGCTTCTACCACAGCCTGTTCTTCTGTATAACCAAGAGCAACTTCTGTCATCTGGCGGGCACGAACTTTTGGTTCTCCTGCCGGCATAATCTGCTGGGCAATCTTCATACGTTCTGCTGGCTTAAGATCACCGGCATCTATTCTTGGCTTTAATGCTGCATATTCTTTTTTTGCGTTTTCTGCAAGTTTTTCTGCGCTAATATGTTCAATCATTTTTTTCTCCAATTGTGGTTTAGCCGTTAACCTGAGCTTCTAGTTTGCATTGGTGGAAAGCTTCTGTTTCTTTTTCTTTATAAGATTTCATACGCATCATCATATTGTCCCAATCAACCTGGTGTCCGTCAAATTCAGGACCGTCAACACATACGAATTTTGTTTTTCCACCAACACTAACACGACATCCACCACACATACCAGTTCCGTCAATCATAATTGTATTAAGGGAAACTGTTGTTGGAATATTGTATTTTTCTGTAGTCTTGCAGACAAATTTCATCATTATTGGAGGTCCAATTGCAATTACTTCTGCAGGAGGAGTCTGACTCTGGCAAAGTTCATCAACTGGAACAGTAGAAACACCCTGACGACCAGCTGAACCATCATCTGTCATAACGATAACTTCATCAGCAACAGCCTTCATTTCTTCTTCATAAATCAGAAGATCCTTATTGCGGGCACAAACAACAACAATTACTTTGTTACCTGCTGCTTTAAGAGCCTGCACAATTGGATAACATGGAGCACTACCAATACCGCCGCCTACAACAAGAACCGGACCTTCATGCTTCTTAATAATAGAAGGAGTTCCCAAAGGACCAAGAATAGCACCAAGTTCATCACCAATATTTTTCTGTGAAAGTTTAAATGTTGAAGCCCCAACTGCCTGGAAAACCAGAGCAACCCAACCTTCTGCTGCATCTGCATCTGCAATAGTAAGTGGAACACGTTCACCGTAATTAACATCAATCTGAACCAAAACAAACTGCCCTGCCTTGCGGTTTCTTGCAATTTCAGGAGCCTCAACTCTCATATAAAAAACATCGTTTGAAAGCTGTTTCTTAGCCAAAATCTTGTACACCTTTGTACCCGTCCTTTAAAAAAAATCAAACTATTTTATCTTATTATTATTCTTTTGTGAATAGGTAAAAATTCTATTTTACTTTTCTGCCGCTTCGTTCCAGTCAACTTCAACCTGGCTTGCCAGTTCATTAGCAATAGCACCAAATTTTTCTGCTACATTATAAACAGAAATTTTCACAGGCATACCAGAATTATTATTTTTGTAAATTTCTCTGTTAAAAATGCTGCCGTCTTTGTTAACTTTCTGAATCTCAGAAATTTTTCCATTTACATCGTACTTAAAAATTGCTTTTTCTACGATTTTCTTTTCTGCATCTGTTGATGTAATTGCAGAAACTTTTTCGTTTTTATATTCAATTTCTTCCTTCACTTTAAGGGAACCATCTGCAAAATATCTTTCTATTGCAATTTTCTTACTGTCTTCAAATTTTTCTATATCACGATTCAAAAGTGCACCTTCGCCGTCATAATAAGAAATTTCTGTTTTACCTGCAGAATACTTGTTGATAACTTTCCCAGAAAGCTCACTGTTTTCGTTAAAGCACACAATTTCCTTCAGGCGGCCATCTTTTTCATAACCAAAAGTTTTCTTGCCCAATAACTTACCGTCTTTGTCTGTTTTTACGGCACTTGTAAGCCTGCGATTTTCGTCGTATTCATAAGTGATAGTTTCTACAAGAGAATCTCTGGCTGTATATTCAGCGGCACTAGCAAGGTTTCCATCTGCAAAAGTATAAATTTCTTTACTTGATGGAGTTCTATAAGTTGAACCAAACTTTGTGGAAACTTCATAATTTGTAACAGTATAATTTGAACTTGCATCAAAAGGCTGTTCAAACTCCAGAGCAAAAGCAAATCCTGCCATTACACCAACAGCTGCTGCAGTTAATAATTTTTTCATTTTTTTATCCTCCATTTTATATTCCATTAATTTATATTCAATAATTATTTGCAATCAATTTCATAAGAATAATAAGTGTTGCCGTTAACATCTTTATAATTCAAAACAATGTTCTGGCCATCGCTGGTAAAATCAACAAATCCAAAACTCTTTTCCTTGTGCCATTTTGTATAAGGAGAAACAACCTCTTCTGCAGAATCAAGAGCTCCTCCCATTCCACCACTTACAGCATAAACAACACCATCTTTTTCAAGAATTTCCTGCAGGTGATTATGACCACTGATTACAAGATCCACCTTATGAGCTTCTAAAATAGGACACACCTTCTGAATAAGTTGCTCATTGTCTGCCCAAACTTTGCGGTTATAATTATCATTGTAGCCGCTGCTTAAAATAAATGCATGACTAAGCACAACAACTGGTTCTTCCTGAGGAATTGAACTCAATGCAGACTCCAGGAATTTTTTCTGCTTCTTAGTAAAATCGTGACCGTCCCACAAAAGATTCAGCACAATAAAATTCACTTTTCTGCCATTTTGAATTTTCACCGAAAATTTGTACCACAAAGGATATTTTTTTGTACCATGGAAATATTGATTGAATACACTTGCCGAATTAAGAGCCGCATCGTGATTTCCCATAACAACCAGTTTTAGAGTAGAACCCATTTCCCTGTTCAATTCTCTTACCGGAACTTCATAAATTCCCAGTTTACTTCCCTGATCAACAATATCCCCAAGAATAAAGAAAGCATCATAATCACCATTTTCTACAGTGCGCATAATCTGTGAAGTAACTTCCCCATTACTTTTGGGACTAAGCCAATGAGGATCGCTGGCAATTGCAATATGAAGGTCACCATCAACAGGCAGTTCCATCATTGAAGGATCAAAAGAATTTTCAAGAATGGAATGTTCAGCATAAATTCGAGTGTTCAGCACGCCGGTAAAAATAATAAAACCAACCCCGATTAAAAAAATCACCAGGTCAAGAAGAAAAGTGATTGTAGAAAAAATCACGGTGGCAGTTTTACCCTTTTTGCTCATTTCGTCAGCCATAAAAGTAAAAAGAAAAGCCATGGGTGGAATAGAAAGAAGAACGCACAGACGCTGGAAAATCACTTTGTATTCCATATTCCATGCAAGAAGTCCACCACTTCCAACTCTAGTATAAAAATAAATCAACATAGCCGCCAGAACTGTTTCGGCAATAATAGATGCAATTAAAGGCAATTTTAAATTTTTCATAAGTTGATTTTACCACGAAATTTAAAAAGTTGCAAAATTCTTCCATAATTAACATCTTCTTGACAATTATACTTACACAGAATAAAATTGAATTGGTGGGTTATTTAAAGAGGTGTACTATGAAATATATTGGAATCAAACTTGCTGACGGATCTTTCTATACAATTATGGAAGAAGGAAAACCTGCCACAAAAGTATTAGACATCACCACCGCCAGCGATAATCAAAGTAAAGTTCAAGTTGATTTATACCGTTCTGCAACACAGTCAATGGCAGATGCAGAATATGTTGATACTGTTGAACTTGCAAATCTCCAGCCTCATCCAAACGGAGAACCATGCTACCAGCTTAAACTCTCTCTGGATCAAAACAACAAGCTTAACGCAGAAGTAAACGATCCGGAAACAGGGGCATCAAGTACATCAAACGTAACTCTGCTTTCCCAGACAATGGCAGAACGCACAGGAGATCCAACTTTTCTTGACATAGATTCATCTGGGGAAACTCTTTCTATTGTTGATGGACCGGAACAGTCTTTTGAAGAACCAGTGCAAGAGCTTGACCTTAATCTTGATGAAGAATTACCTGATTTTGACCAGAACACAATTGATGTTCCTGTAGCAGATGATTCAAATTCATTTTTTGCTGATGAATCAAGCTCACTTTCAATGGAAGAACTAAACAATTTGGAAAGTTTTGCCGATAAATCAACAGAGGAAGATATGATAGCACCTGTTTCTAACGACGACGATTTTTCATTTGACGACATTACTCGCGAAAATAAACCAAAAGCAGAAGAAACTCCTGCCGATTCCACAATATCATTTGAAGAAACCGAATTTGATCTGCCCCAGGAAGAACCAGTAGAACAGTCTGCCGATGTAATCTCAGAAGAAAATTCACTTGACGATTTTGATTCTATTGTTGGTGACATTAATGATATGCCGGATATAGACAGCCAGCCAATCGAAGCAAGTCTCCCTGGTGCAAATCCTCTTGATTTTGTTAACGAACCAGTTGATCCCCCTGAGCGCTCAGACATTACAGAAGAAACTGCAGCTTCAGATGATCCTTTTGGAGGACTGGGGGATTTTGACGATGATATTACCACTTCAAATGATATTCCCGACACCAGCGTATTAGATGAATCAACTGGTATTGGGGATAATTCAGGGGATTTAGATCTTCCGGACTTTGGGTCAGAGGATACAAATATTAATTCAGAAATCCCGGATATTGATAATTTTGACAGCTTTGATTCAACTTCTGATTCCCAGGAAAACACAATAGAAGAACAGTCTTCGCCAGATATTACCTTTGAAGAAACATCTCCAAATTTCTCTGATTTTGAAAGTGCTGTTATGGCAGATACAATCAACAATCCGGAACAGGAAAACGCTCTTGATGCCGATTTTGTAAATGAACATACAGATCCAACTTTTGACGACGAAATGGATTTTACATCTTCCAGCGATGATCCTTTTGCCGCAACAGATGATTTTTCCGGCTCATCAATTGGTGCGGTCAGCGGTTTTGCAGCCGGTTCAACTGATGAAACAATGAACGAAGATCCTTTTGCCGACGACATTTTTGCCGAAGAACCAGACGTTGTTTCGGACAGACAGGAAAACGATTCTGCAAAGAAAACAAAAGGTCCTGTAATTGTCTGTGTTATCTGCGCAATTATTTGTGTACTTGCAACACTGCTTCTGCTTTTTGTTATTCCAAATAAATATAATCTCTTTAACAAAAATGAATCTTCTGAACAGATAATTGCAGAACAGGAAGAAAAACTTCCTGCTGTAGAAGACAATATTGTTATTGCAGAAGAGCCAGAAGAAATTGTTCCTGTAAAACCAGTAAAGTCAGAATCTGCACCAAAGGATATTCAGTACAAAATTAAATGGGGCGACACTCTTTGGGATATTGCAGACGCTTATTACAAGAACCCATGGAAATATAAACAGATTGCAAAATACAACAACATTGCAAATCCAGATAAAATTGTTTCTGGCACAATTATTTCCATTCCATCAAACTAATTTTTTACGAGTATAAATTGAATAATAAAAAGCTCCTGATTTTGGCCTTCAGCACGCTGGTTTTTATTACACCATCATGTTCTGGGGGCCAAACTCATTTACAATCACATTACGGAAATGACTCTTACTTTTTTATGGGATTACGTTCCTTAGAAAACGGGAACACCACTGATGCAGAAAGATTATTAAAAAAAAGCACAAAAAAATCCCAGACAAAATTAATAAAACGACGCTCTTTTGAAGCTTATGCATCTTTAGGAACTGTGCAGGACAGAATACTAAGAAGCACAGAATATTACAAATGTTTTAACGATGAGGAATCTCTTTCTTTTTTATGCAGTGAACTTGTTAAAAACAGAGAGTATCAAAAGGTTCTGGACCTTACTCAACAAATTGATGTTTCTAAATGCAGCAACCAGTTATCTGCCGCAATATGCCGGAGCAAATTCGAAAAAAATCTTGATTTCCAGAAAGAAATTTATAAATGGTGCACTTCTGTTAAATTTTCCAAAGCCCATGCTCAATGCATTAATCAAATTCAAAACAGTGCTATAAGCAGCGGAAGAAATTTTGAACTTCCTCCCGAAATATTAATGAGGCTTTACGTTTTTGAAAAAAAATATCTGGCCGCAGAAGAAATTGCAATGGAAATTTTCAACAATCAGGAAATTGCCCAGAAGATTTTTTCTATACCGGAAATTGTTAGGGATGCAGGAATTTCTTTTTTGTATGGAAGCAAAAACTTTCTGCAGGGAGCCTACACCATGGATTCAATTTCTGCATTTACCAGCCAGGAAGGAAAATTCTTTGCAAACTTTTACGCCGGCCGATTATATTCAAAATGCGGTTACACAGATCAGGCCAGATCCAGATTTAAAGCTGCAATGAACAAAGCTTCCATTGATGATCACTACGACAACGCATTATGGTATTATCTTGATTCCAGTCTGGCTACAGGAATTGAACAGGGAATTGCTGCTGTAAAACAATTTAAATCAACATGGAAAGATCCCCAATATTTTGACGATTTCTTTGATGCTTTTTCTGTTCAACTTTTAGAAAATCACATGTGGACCAATTATCTCCTGGTTGCAAAAGAAATTAAAGGGTTTGCCAGCAATGAAACTACAGCAAAATTTTCTTATGTTGGGGGCAGGTTGATTGAAGAAGGTTTTATACAACTAAGGGACCCGGAAAAATTAACAAAGGAATTGTTTTCTACTTCATTAAATGATAGTTCAAATATTTATTACACATTAATGGCTGCAAAAAAATTAAAACTAAATGATGCAGAACTCAAAAAAATTCTTTTTAAACCCGGCGACAAAATTTTAAATTCCAGAAACACAGATTTAGAAAAATTAATTCTGGGATATGCGGACTTTGGTTTTATAGAAAAAATTTATCCGGAATTTCAAAATGACCCAAACTGTCTTTCCATGAACAATTCAATTAAACTTGCTGATTTTTTGCGAAAAAATGGAAAGGCAACAAATGACTACTTTGCCATCAGTCTGAGAATTGCCGCAAAAAAATATAATTACTGCGAAACTACAAAAAATATCCAACTGGCAGAACTCAACTTTCCAAGAAATTTTTCCAGCGAAGTTACATTTGCCTGCAACGAATTTAACGTTCCGGAATATTTACTTTATTCATTAATAAGAAGCGAAAGCTATTTTAATTCCAGCGTAAAAAGTGTTAAAGGAGCAAACGGACTTACTCAATTAATGAGAGCAACTGCCAGCGACATTGCCAGAAAACTTCACATTGATGATTACGATTTAAACGATCCAAGAATCAACGTGCTTTTTGGCTGCTACTATTTTGAAGAATTACGCCGCAGACTTAACGGAAGCACAATCGATGCTTATTTTTCATACAACGGCGGAATTTCAAGAGTCAGAAACTGGATTAAAAGTTCCCAAATTGAATTCAATCGGGATAACCTTGCAAAAGATCTTTTTCTGGAAGCATTACCCTTCGAAGAAACCCGTGAATATGGAAGAAAAGTTATTTCCGCCGCCGCCATGTATGGTTTACTCTATTACAATAAGTCAACAGCAGAAGTAATTGATGAAATACTTCAAACAAACTATTAAACTGCTGACTCTAATATTTAATTACAAGACTATGACTAAAACCTGGCAGCCAGTTTAGAAGAATTGCCATACCAGAACCAGCTTCCATTAATTATTTTGAATAAGATATTTCTCAAAGTTGATTTTTAGAAAAATTTTCAATATTATGTTTATAAAACATATTATGTTTTATAAAACAATGAATGCTATACAGATTTCTAACTTATTTTTTGGCTACCAGGATTCTCAAAATCAAATTTTAAAAGGAATAAATCTCACTATTCAAAAGGGAGAATATATTGCTGTTTCTGGCTCCAACGGAAGCGGCAAAAGTACACTGGCCCGGTTAATTGCAAATATTGAACAGCCTACAGAAGGAACAGTAGAAATCAATCCGGAATTATTACCAGGCATTGTTTTCCAGCAGCCAAAGGAACAGGTTATTGCAGGAATTGTTGAACGGGACACAGCATTTGGCCCTCAAAATCTAAAAATGACAAAAAGCGAAATTGAACTTCGCACAATTGAATGTCTTTCTGTTACAGGCCTTTTACATAAAGCAACAAGCCGCACTTATGAACTTTCTTTAGGTCAGACACAACGGCTATCATTTGCAGGAATTCTTGCATTGTTTCCAGACATTTTAATCCTGGACGAAGTTACATCAATGCTGGATCCAAAATCCCGGGAATCACTTTTAAATCTTGTTGATGACTGGCACCGAAAAGGCCACACAATAATTCATATTACTCACGACAAGGACGAACTGCAACGAGCCCAACGGGTAATAGCAATGCAAAATGGTTCAATTTTTTTTGATGGCACTCCAAAGGAATTTTTTAATAAAGTTGAATTTGTATCAAGCCTTTTTGGACCACAGGATTTTTGGACAAAAGAAAAATGTTCTCCTAAGAATGCAGAAATTGTATTACAAGCCCAGAATCTTTCCTTCAGTTATGATTCAAATGTAGTGTTTAAAAATCTGAATTTTTCACTTCAGAAAGGAACATTGAATGCAATTACAGGACCAAGCGGCTGCGGAAAATCAACTACTCTTGAATGTTTAAGTGGTTTACTAAAACCAGACAGCGGAAATATTTATGCAAATTCCAGACCTGTTCTATCTTTGCAGGAAAGTGAAGCTGCAATTTTTGAACAAAGTGCCTGCGACGACGTTGCATTTGGACCAAGAAACAAAGGCGTTAAAGGCCAGCAGCTTATACAAACAGTTAAAAATTCAATGGATTTAGCAGGAATTCCTTTTGATGAATTTGCAGAACGTAGCAGCTTTAGATTAAGTGGTGGAGAAAAACGTAAGCTTTCACTGGCAGGCCTTATTGCAATGGACAGCGAAATAATGCTTTTTGACGAACCAACTGCAGGACTGGACCCCATCAGCAGACAGAAAATCATGCTGGTTTTAAAACAATTGGCAGCCCAGGGAAAAACAATTCTCTTTAGCACACACCGCATGGAAGAAGCAGAATTTGCCCACCAGAACATTAAATGGGAAGAATTAACTTCAGAAAGCAAACAACAAAATCAAAACGATACAGAAAAAGTTGAATTAAATAAATTGTCTCCCCTCCAAAATCAATCTATGATTTCCAGCATTAAAAAAGCGGGCAATTTATTCCAGGCTCCTGCAAAAATTCCAAATTCAATTATAAGCAGAATGCCTGCCTGGTTAAAATACTTTATATTTCTTACAATTTTTATTTCTTCAATTTTTGTAAAACCTTTATGGCTGTGTTTTTTAATTCTTGGATCAAGCATAATTTATTCACTTGCAGCAAAGTATCCCATTTTAAAAGCAGTAAAAACTTATTTTAAATTGCTTCCATGGATTTTATTTTTCTCAATTTTTAATTTTATATTTTTCCCAAATGGTTCGGCAGAAATTTTATTTCAGTGGAAATTCTTTACTGTAACTCAAGTAAAGCTTTTGATGATAGAAACTCTTTTAATCCGGTGTGCAGTTGCTGTACTTACAATTTCTACTTTTATTTTTTCTACCAGCGAACGAGAAATCCTTGACGGTCTTGCAGAACTACATCTTCCAAAATATTTTGTTCTTACAGTAGGAATTATTTTTAGATTTATCCCGATTTTAATGGAATGTGCTTCTTCTATTATTAAGACTCAACTTAACCGGGGAGGATTTGCAAAAGCAAAAGGTATCAAAAAATTCACATCCCTTCTTCCGCTTTTTATTCCGCTAATTCTTCAGACATTTAAAAAGAGTCAGCATTTGGCCGACTCTTTAACTGCCCGATATTTTAAATAAATTATTTTAAAAGTTTCTGCTTTAAATTGTTGATGTCTGTCTGGGTAAGTGTACCATTTTTTATAAAATAGTCACACACAGCAGCTTCCAGATTATTTTCTACTTCTTCTATTTCATCAACACCAAGCATATTTTCAAAACTGTAACGAATAAAGTTATATCCTCGGCCTTCCTCTATCTGCATGTAGTTAGACTGAACATAATCATGCTGAATATCTTTCCAGCTAACACCACAAAGTGCTTCAAGAACGCCGCAGAAAATTCCTGTTCTATCACAACCAATGGCACAATGAATCTGGAATGGAGCAACACCTTTATCGCTGTTTATAAAATCAACAACAGTCTTAACCTGACTCCTGAAATCAGAACTATTAGAAGCGTAGTAAACAGTTTCATAACTTGAATTAGCATGAACATATTGCCCCTTGTCTTTTAAATCCTGGTAATACGGAGGCAATTCAACTTTGTAACTTTCTCCATTACAGGTGTAACTTTTTCCGATTTCATTAAACTTGCTGCTGGACAAATCAATATCACTTTGAATTCCAACCTCTGTAGCAAACTTCCATATCTGTTCTAAACGCATTCTTTCTGTATTATACATTTTTTTACTTGGATTGTACGGATGGTAACTTCTGTAAAGATTCAGTGCGGAATTCACTTGTCTGAAATTTGAAATATGGTGACAGTCATCCAGATTCGATTCATCAAAACTGTTTATGTCCATTACTGATTTTTCCAGATTTCTTGCAAATTTTAAATATTCAACATCATCTCGTTCAAAAACAACAAGATAATATTCTTGAGTATCACCACTATCTATGTTCTTGGGTTTGTCCTGCCACCTCAACCAGTCTTCCACATTAGGGGCAACTCCATTCCAGGTGTATTGAGGCTGACCACTGTTCCCCGGTTTTTTAATGTTCTTAATCGGAATAGGATCTGAGTAAAAACCATCTTTTTCAGAATCATATTTGAGAACATAATTCCAGCCGAATTTTCCACTTACACTAACATTAGTAGATCCGTTTACAGATGTTCCCCATGTTGCATTATCATAAACAAAGGTGATCGTCTTGTTAACTGTATCTTCTATAACGCATCGTTTGTAAGCTTTCGATAAATCAAGACCACCCTTTACAGAAAAATTATAATTCTCTTTAGTGCCGTCACAAGCAGTTACAGTAATAACAAAATTTACAGATTCTCCAGAATTAATTTTTCCGCCGCCCGTTACAGTTACAGACGCTTCTGGATGTTTTGCAAAAGCTGTTACTGTTACAAAATCTTTTGTAGTTGAAGCATACAATTTTGTTCCACAGGAAATCCCATCAACCTGAATATCTTTTAAAGAGGTGTCGCTGTCTAAAATAATTGTGCTTAAAAAAGTTCCACCAGTTGAATTGTGTTTTACATAAGACCAGTTTCCTTCAAAATAAGGTTGACTTCCCCAGCCTGTAACTGTAAATGTATTTTTTGTTTCTGGGATTCCGCTTGTTGATTCACTATGATTATAATTCCATGCATTGGCAGAACTCATTTGATTTTCTGTTGCAGTATTCTTCATTCTGTAAATTCTGATTTTTTCAAAATTTCCAGAAGGGATTTCACATTCTAACAGGTCATTAGTTCCATTTAGTTTAACCCATTTTCCACTATCTTCGTTATTGTCACCAGTGTAGAAACATGCAGCAAACCATGCACCTCCTATAATTACATTTGAATCAGGAATCATGTAGATTTTTTCTGAATATCTTTCTACTTCCAGATATTTTTTTGCTGTAAGTGACTTTCCATTTTCGGTATAAGTTGCACAAATTCCAGTTACACCTTCCGAAATAAAATTAACATTTCCGCAATTGATTTCTGCAACATTTGGCTCAGTGCAAACCCATGAGCTTGCACTGGTTACGTCTTTTTTGGAGCCATCTGTGTACACTGCAGTTACAGAAAATTTTCTTTCTTCCGATGTTGAATCAATTTTTTCTTCTAGTAAAATTTCTTCCAGATTATTTTGAGGCGCAATTTGGTGCTGTTCAACTTGCAGCTCAATTGAATCGGAGGCACCTCCATTATCTTTTGCAGTGGCAGTAATAAGTGCAGTTCCAATTGATTTAATCAGCAGGTTTCCTTTTGAATCAACACTGATTACGTTTTCTGCAGAACTTTTCCATTCCACATCAGAATTAGTTGCGTCTGCCGGTAGAACTGTTGCAGACAAAGCAAGACCAGTTTCGTTATCAAACACTTTATTCTGATCGTGAACAAACTGCTGGTACCCTTCAATTTTTATAGACTGAACTTTCACAACTGATTTTGTATAAAACGAATACAAAATTTTATTTTCATAAACCGGTGTTTCAAAATCAAATTTGTTTACGCCGTTTAAATCCGTAAACCAGCCGGCAAAAACATAGCCATCTTTTACAGGAGCATTCAATGGAGCATCACAATTTTTTCCAAGTTCAACTTCAACACAATCAAACTGCTGCCCCTGGTCCATAAACGTAACAGTAAACTTTTTAACTGCCGGTGGATCAATTTCTCCAGGATCAATTTCTCCAGGATCAATTTCTTCAGGATCATTTTCAATCTTTTGGTAGCGGGCAAAAAATGTTACATCACTTAAAATTTCATAAGGAAATTTTATTAAAGTTGTACATTCAGAATCTTCACACCATCCTGCAAAATTATAACCTTCTTTTTTAGGATTAAACCGATTGTATATTTTCTGAATTTTTTTCCCACTCTCATAAAGAAAACTGGATTTTACTCCCTGGTCAAAATTTCCGCCCATTGGATTGAGTTCCAAAGTACAATAAGTAATTTCTGTTACCAGTTCTTTTTTACAGGAAGTCACTCCCAATATTAGATTCAAAGCCAGAATCATTAAGATCAAATTTAAAATCTTCTTCATTATTTTTACCTGTTATTTTACTGTTAAAAAAATAACTCCCAGAGATTTTACCGGGAGCATTAATTTATTCAATTTTAAATTAGTTTTTATAAATTGTAATTGCAGTTCCTTCGCATTTGCCTTTTGCTGTACCGCTTGCACCAGTAATTCCGCTGGCAGGAGTTGCACCGCTGGCGTTAAAGATTTCTGTACCTGTTAAAGCAATTCCACCATTTGCAGAATCAATATAACAAGTGAGTGTTGTGCCGTTACTGTTTGTAACAGTGTAAGTTACAGAACGTCCGCTGATATAAGTAGTACAGTTCCCGTTTGTAAATCCATCATTTGCTTTGCGCAGTGCAATCAAATCTTTGTGATATTTAAAGTTACTGTTGTAAGTTATTTTATCTGCCCAGTTAATCTGGTTAAGCAAAGTTCCCCACTGGTAGCTGTTGTGAGCCCATGTAGAAGCCTTTTCATAACCACTGTTCAATTTAGAACGGCAGAAATCATCACCTGCGTGAATAAATGGAATACCCTGGCTAATAAGAACAATACCATCACCAAAATTCAAAATCCGTCTCTGATAATCAGAATCTGCATAATTTGTATCTTTTGCAGCTACAGTTAAAATCTTATCAAACAAACAAAGGTTATCGTGAGCACTAATGTAGTTAATAGCCTGATAAGTTTTGCTTGTGTAATAACGAGTCCATACACCTTCATAGTCAGAACCAACGCTTGTTAAACTTCCTTTAAGACCTGCTTCAATTGCCCAAGGTTCGCCGGCTTTATTGCTCTTGTTAAAGATGTATGCTGCTTCTGCATCATCGTTGCCACCTTTAATGGACTCACGGAATTTTCCTGCAAAACATCCAATTTTTGCAGTTTCAAGTTCAGGCATAGAAGAACAGTAAGCATAGCTTGTACTATTATTGTTGTTTGCCTGCCAAGGTTCACCGTACATCAAAAGGTTTCTGTCTTTAATATCTTCATGGTTGTTAAGGAATGTTCCCCAGTCTTTTACAGCAGCATTTGTGTAAATTGCCATAAGGTCAAAGCGGAAACCGTCAATGTTGTATTCTGTAGCCCAATATTCAAGAGAGTCACGAATCATGCGGCTTACCATACCTGTTGATTCTGCAGTGTTAATTGAGTTACCACATCCAGACATATCAGATGCAGTATAATATTTCTTTGTAATTTTATCGAAAACTTCCTGTCCGTAAGTATGATTGTAAACTACATCCATAACAACTCGAATTCCATTTTTGTGGAGTTCATTAATCATTGTTTTAAGTTCCCGCACACGTTCAACATAATCACTAGGACAAGTTGAATATCTGTCTTCCGGAACATTATAGTTTACAGGATCGTAACCCCAGTTGTAAATTTCTCCAGTGTCATTATTAAGTTTTGTTGCAAAGTCATAAATTGGCATAATCTGAACATGAGTAACCCCAAGCTCCTTAAGATGATCAATACCAGTTGTTACTGTTACTCCGTCTTTTGTATAAGTTGTTCCAGTTTCAACAAATCCAGGGAATTTTCCACGATTTTTTTCTGTACCAGTCCATGTTGGGCTTGCAGTAAAATCACCAACGTGAACTTCGTAAACAATTGAACTCTGTCGGTTTGCCAAAGCAGGACGTTCTGCCCAGCCATCAACTGGTTCTGTTTTATCCATATCAAGAACAATGTTTACCATTGATCCTTCCCATGCACTCATTGTATAAGAGTAAGGCTGACCTGTATAAGAGAAGTTTGCCTCAAGGAGATTTGTTTTTGCATCCCCATCTTCATACTTAACCATTTTTCCGTAAGGGTCACGAACATATTTTCCCCCAACCTTAAACTGATATTCAGCAAGGTGCAAATCGCCAGGAACAGTTACACCATAAATATGTGCCTGATCCGGATAATTTCCGTTAACTGTAAATCCCGCCTGGCAAGTATAAGACTTCATTGTGCCACCCTTTGGAGTAACTTCTACAACAACGTTGCTGGAATCAGGTGACCAGATTGTAAAGGTAGTTCCTGTTGAAGTGTAATGTGCACCAAGACGAGTTGGCGTAATGTCTTCGATTATTTCGTCTTTTGTATAAGTTGCAGATGTTTTTGCATGATATTCACCGTTGTCTGCATAAACTCTAAGAGTTACAGAATCATTTACTGCCATATCTGCACCAAGAGTAACAGTTTTTGTTCCCGCAAATGAAACTGCAGTAGAAGAACTCCATGGAGCTGAACCATCAACTGTATATTTTGCAGTTGTTGAATTTACAGCAGAAATTGTAACATTCATTGTATCTTTATTAAATGAATATCCGTCCGGCTTATCAATTGTTACTCTTGGCCCGTTATCGCCTTCATCCTGCTTTGTTGCAATTGTGCTGGACATTATGTAAATGCCTTTTTCTGTAATTGTCCATCCGTCTGCTGCATCATTCCCTGTTGTATAAAGCTTTGTACCAGTTGCAGTTACAATGAGGAAGCTTACTCCGGCAGCACCTTTAAATTCTTTTACATAATAGTTGCCTTCAATACTAAGAGATTCAAAATTTCCCCATGTGTATTTTTTCGGAATTTCTTTTCCAGAGTCTGGATATTCAGCCATTGAAGTACCAGTTTGATCAACTACAGACCAGTACCAGATGTAACCGTAAGCGCTGTTAGAAGCTTTATCTACCATGATTTTTACGCCGTCGTAAGCAGTAGAAACATAAACAGGAAGTGCAGGTTCATCGTCTGGATCTGGAGGCAAAACATTTTCTGTTACTGTAATTGATTTACTTCCATTTTTTGTAACACCATAAGCAGTATATGCACATGTAATAATTGAAGTTCCAGCAGATTTCAAAGTAAGTGTGCTGCCAGAAACAGAAATTACAGTTGAGTTGCTTGAAAAGAAAGTTACATTTGAAGTTACATCTTTTGTAGAACCATCTTCAAATTTTGCAAGAGCGGTAACAGTAATATCTTTTGTTTCACCCTGATTAATAGAATAATTTTCTGTTGAAGAAGAAATCACCACAGAAGCAAGAACTGGATCCTGAACTACAACATCTTTTGCATTTACTTTTACTGTAACAGATTCAGAATTAACTCCCTGGTATGATGCCACAAGTTTAACTGCATCGCAAACAGTATCACCAGCCTGAATCAATCCGTTTGCACATAATTCAAGAACTTCCGGACTCTGCGAAATTGCTGCTTCAGAAGTAACATCTCTGTTTGAACCGTCAGACAAAAATGCAATTACAGAATATTCAGTTGATGTAGTTTTTCCAGTTGCCGAACTCTGGTAAATGTTTGCAAGAGCAACGTTCAATTCAACTCTTTCTACTGTAACCTCCGGTTCTTCTTCAAAAGTAACAAGCTGTGATGCTCTGATAGAAACAATAACATCAGGAGATGCATTCAATCTTTTGTATTTGGCAGCAAGAGTTCCGTCTATATTAAACACGTCCAGAATTACACAAACTTTTTCTGTGATTCCTGTATTCAATTTAAAAGAAAATTCTCCGGCATTACCTGTTGATTTAAACAGCGCAATTGATAAATCTTCGTCAGTAAAATCATTATAATTAACTTTATCCAAAGCACCGTCGTCCTTAGCATCTTTTTCTGATTTATAAAGACGAACAACAGCAAAATCTGATTTTTTATATTTTGCCTGCTCTTTACTGTCTAACTCAATAGAAAAAACACCAGCAGTTACCTCATCCAGTTTAGGATTACATGATGTAAAAATTCCAGTTGTAAAAACTGCGGCAATTAATAAAACGAATAAAGATTTAAATAAATTCCTCATAAATACCTCTCGATTTACAGCTATGCAAAAAAAATGCGCCAATTTTAGTCTAACATTAGATTTAAAATGACGCAATTTTTTTTTATAAAATCAAAAAGTATCTATTAATATTATCTTAATTAGTTAGCAATTCCAATTGAATAGAACACACTAAAGAAATGCAAAACACTTCCTGCAAGAGCAAACAAATGGAATACACTGTGGCTCCACTTTTCCTTTACCATGAAGTATGGAACCAAACCAACTGTATACACTGCACCACCGGCAATCAACATAATTGTGCTGATTTTTGGAAGATTTGCTGTAAGAGGATTAAAGGCGAATACAATTGCCCAACCCATAATCAAATACATAAGAACACTGGCATTTCTGAATCTTGCACCAAACACTGAATACAAAATAATTCCAAGGACTGCAAATCCCCAGATAATACCAAAAACAACCCATCCCATTGCACCACTAATTGTTGTAAGAGCAAACGGAGTATAAGTTCCGGCAATCAACAAGTATATAGAAGAATGATTGAAAATGGAGAATACTTTTCTAACCCCAAATGGTGTAAGAGCATGATACAAAGTTGACATAATGTAAACAAGGAACAAAGTTGAACCAAAAATTGTAAAGCTTGTAACATAAAGTGCCTTGCTTGCCCCTGCAGGAGTAAAGAAAACTGCCCGGAGAACAAGAAGAACAATTGCAGCAACACTTAAACCAGCTCCAATACCGTGGCTAATTGAATTAAACAAATCTTCGCCAACAGTATAATGACGTGGCTGACGTTCTGAATATGCAAGACGAGCATTACCTTTCTGCAGACGTGCTGCCTTTTTCTGTTCTTTTTCCAAAGCTGCTGCCTGCTTTAACTGAGGATTTGTTGCATAAAGAATTTTTACTTCCTTAATCTTTTCTTTTGCCTGCAATTTAATTGATTTGATTGCAGCGGCCTTTTTTGCTTCAAGACTTTTTCTTGTAATTTTTGCTGAAATATCTGCCATATAAATTTCCTATTTTAGACAGTATACACAAAATGCCAAAAAATTGCTATACTCTGAATTAAATTTTATCAAATTTCAGGAGAGTTTCATTATGAAAACTAAAGAAAATTCAACTGTATTCCAGATTGCAATAACAGCCGGATTTGCATCCCTAACATTGTTTTTGGGAATTACACATCTTGGGCTTATTCCACTTAGCCCTATTGTATCACTTACAATCATGCACACTCCTGTAATTCTTGCCGCAATTATGGGCGGACTTTGGAGCGGAATTGGAGTAGGCTTTGTATTTGGTATTTATTCACTTATTCAGGCAGCTATTCACCCAAGTGGAATGCTTGATCCATTGTTTGTAAATCCACTTGTTTCTGTTTTACCTCGCATGCTCATTGGTGTAGCAGCATGGGGAATCCACAGACTTTTAAAAATGATTCCTAAAATGCCAAGAGTTTTAAGCAGTTCAATTGCAGCATTCTTTGGTTCACTTACAAACACAATTTTTGTTATTGGAGCAATTTATCTTCTTTATAGTGATACAGCTCATACAGCATTTGGTGGTGCAGGTTACATTGCCGGACTTATTCTCCTTGGACCAAGCGTACTTATGGAAGCCGTTGCAGCTGTAATTATTACCGCCCTTGTTATCAGTGCAATTTATTTTTCCGGAAATAGAAAAAGCAAACTGATGAAGGAAGCAGAAGGCAAAGATCCAGTTAAAACCCAGGTTATTACAGGTATCATTGGAGCTGTTATCATCATTGCAGGTATTTCTTTCATTGCAATTACAAACGCAAATATTTCTAAAAAAGCACAAATGGCTCAGCAGGCAGCAGTTGAATCAACAGATGCTGGAGAATTTTCAGAAGTAGTTGAAGAAACTGCAGAATAGTTCCATAATATCTAGTAATATTTTATAGAAAGAAAAAACAAATAAGGAATCAACATGAACATTATAATTGTAGGAGCCGGATTTACAGGAGTTCAACTTACTAAAAGACTTGTAAATGAAGGAAACAAAGTAACACTTATTGATAACAACGGCGATGTAGTTCACCATGCATCAAACATTCTTGATTGTGCAGTTGTTACAGACGACGGAAACAACCTTGAAACACTTGAAGCAGCAGGAATTGCAAAAGCAGACGCATTAGTTTGTGTTACAGAAAGTGATGAAATCAACATGATAACCTGTTCACTTGTTGATTCAGTATATCCCGACGTTTTAAAAATTGCCCGTGTAAGAAATTACGCATATTACGCAAACTCAAAAGGTGTTACAAAAAATCATGCAGAAACATTTGCAAAAAATCACAGACCTTTGTACGGCATTGATTTTATGGTACACCCGGACGTAGAAGCGGCAGAAGCAATTGTTAGAGCAATCAATCACGGAGCAGTTACAGACGTTATATCTTTTGACAACTCTGACTATGAATTGATCCGCATTCCAATTGAGCCAAAAAGCAAAATGGATGGCATTGAAGTAAAAAATGCCAGAACTCTTACAGACAAACAGTTTATTCTTGTGTATGTTGATTCAGAAGACGGAACTGTTCTTCCAAGCGGCGACACAATTCTTCACGCAGGAGACAACGTGGGAATTCTTACAGACCACGACAACATTCCTACAATGCTGGACCTTTGCGGCTCCCGCAGAAAAGAATTAAAAAATGTTGCATTGGTTGGTGCAGGAAAAATCGGAACAATCGTTGCCGAACAATTAATGAATCAGACAAAAGCAAGCGAAAAGAAACGATTATTCAACTTTGCAAAGAAAAAAGTTGCGTCCAATTTTATTATTGTAGACAGCGATGAAAACCTTGCAAATCAGGCCAGTGCAAAATTTCCACAGGCTCAGGTATTTTGTGCAGACTTTGCAGACGAATCATTTATCGAAGAAGAAAAAATTGACAAATGTGATCTCGTAATCTGCGCAACTCACAACCACGAGCTCAACCTTGTTTTAACAGCTTACGTTGAATCTTTAGGCGTAGAAAAAACAATTGCTCTTGTTTCCAGTTCAGCCTTTGGTGACATTGCAAGAAAACTTGGTGTAGACGTAACAGTTCCAATCCGTGACACAGTAATCGATTCTATTATGAGCCACCTGAGAGGAAAAAGCGTTACAGGCGTTCATACAGTTTCTGACGGTGAAATGGAAATTCTTGAATGTGACCTTCCTGCCGAAAGTAAAATTTGCGGAAAAACATTAAAAGAAATTTCCAGCCCGGGTGAATATCTTGTTCTCCTTCTGCGTAAACATGGTCAGAAGAGTTTTGAAATTCCAGTTGGCGACACAATGCTTTCTGCCGGCGACCATTTAATTCTTATTGTCGACAGTGAAAATCAAAAAGCAATAGAAAAGTTTATCAACTAATTGGCGGTTTTTATGGCATTTTTTACAATATTGAGAATCATTGCAGTAATTCTGGGAATTGTTGGTTCCACATTGATAATTCCACTTATAGTTGCAATTTGCTACGGCGAAACTCAAGTAATTCTACCTGTTGTAATACCAATGGTATGCAGCTGGATTTTTGCAATTGTTATGCTGATAGCTGGTCGTGGGAAAAAAACAAAACTTTCTACCAAAAGCAGTTTTGTAATCGTAGCATTAAGCTGGATTGCAGCAAGTCTGTTCGGGGCTATTCCACTTTATTTTAGCGGTGCAATTCCTTCTATTACGGATGCTGTTTTTGAAAGCGTTTCTGGGTTCACTACAACTGGTGCTACAATTTTAAGCACTGTAGAAAATCTTCCCGTAAGCATGAACCTTTGGCGATGTCTTACTCATTGGCTTGGAGGTATGGGAATTGTTGCCCTCACTGTTGCTCTTCTTCCACTTCTTGGAGTTGGAGGATTCCAGCTTATTAAGGCAGAAACAACTGGCCCGGAAAAAGGAAAATTTACTGCAAAAATTACAAGTACCGCAAAAACTTTGTGGCTCATTTATTTTGCACTCACTTTTATTGAATTCATTCTTCTTTTAATTGCAGGCGATAATTTTGTAGACGCTATGAGTGTTGCCTTTGCTACTTTGGGATCTGGTGGATTTTCTACCAAAAATGGCGGCATTGGAGATTATAATTCACTTCCAATCGAAATTATCATTACTGTATTTATGTTCCTTGCCGGCATAAACTTTACAATGTTCTATAATATTATTACCGGCAGATTTAAAGACTTAAAAGAAAATACTGAATTTAAAACATATCTCGGAATCTGCGGAATTGCTGTTCTTCTTATAACTTTTTTTGAATGCTCAACCTACGGCGGATTTTTTAAATCACTAAGATATTCATCATTCCAAGTTGGTGCCATAATTTCTACTACTGGTTTTGGAACAGCAGATTACACTTACTGGAAACCAGCCAGCCAGGTGATAATCTTCCTTATGTTTTTTATCGGGGGCTGTTCTGGTTCAACTGGAGGCGGCGTAAAAGTTATCAGATGGATCTGTTTATGGAAGCAGCTTAAAATAGAAATCAAAAAAATGCTTCATCCCCACGGAGTATTTACTATGCAGATTGATAACAAAGAAATCAACAAGACACTGCCTGTTACAGTTGCCGCTTTCTTTGCAATCTGGTGCATTATGATTGTGATTACTACTTTTATTGCATGTATTTTTGGAGTTGAAATTTTCACATCTTTTACTGGTGCTTTAAGTATGGTAGGAAACGTTGGACCAGCCTTTGGTGCTCTTGGACCTAGTGCAAACTACGGCTGGCTTCATCCTGTTGTAAAATGGTGGTACTCTTTTGCAATGATTGCAGGACGCCTTGAATTGTTTACAATGATTATTTTCTTTACTCCTGATTACTGGAAAAAATAATCAGTCTGCAATCCAGACAGCCTCAAAATCCTGATCACTGTCAAAATTCATTTGCGGGCTCTCAAATGTTACAATATCATTTCCAGCTTTCCATCCGCAGAAAGTATATCCGGGTTTTGAAACATGGGAGATGCTCGCAAAATCATCAACCGTCATTTTTGTATTAAATTTTCCTGTTATTACTTTAACCGGCTTATTGTCATCAAACTTACCGCCACATGCATCAAAATAATACTTTACATTAGGTAAATCATAATATAAATCAATATTTGTAGAACCATCAGATTTAATTTCAAAAGAACCTTCCGTAATAAGATTATAACCAGGGATACTATAAAAACTGGTATCAATATTAAGAACTGAACCTACATTTGACATAATAAACGGCTGATCTGCCAGATAATTTCCAAGATTTTCCGGATCTTCAAAATGCATAGTAACAGTATAATCATAATAATCATTCCAGGTACCCACAATAAAAACTTCTGTAAAAAAATCAGGGTGATTATCAAGAACGTTTTTTAAATCAGAACAATTGTAAATATGCCAGTTCATAAATTTCCAGCAATTCCAGTAAGAAGACGGTGAAGGATCAGGATTTACTGGTTCCGGGAGTTCCAGAGTTTTGTTTTCATTAAGGAAATCATAAGTAAAAGTTTTTATCGCAGTATCAGGAAGAGTACACCCATCTTTTCCAACTTCATACCTGATGTTATAAACAACCGGTTCATACACAGCAACCAGATCAATTATGTAGGCTTTATAGGTCTGGTCATATCTGCAATCTTTTTCTAAAGGATCTTCATCAATTGACATAATAAGATTATCAGAATCAACAACTGAATCTTTAACAACTGCCCAGCCTGAAAAATTATAGTGAGGTCTAACAGCAACCGGCAGATTCTTTTTTATACCACTAAATTTATACAACTCAGAGTATCGGTAATTAAATTGATTTTCTTCCAGATCTGCATAACCATTTTCCAGTGCATCCAGTCGAATTATAAAATCTGCATAAGAACGTTCATCAATCGGCTTATCCGAATGATAATCACAGGAGACAAATAAAACCCAGCAAAAACTAAATAATAATGCAAATCTTTTTAGAATTCTCATATTTCTATTCTATTGTAGTTTTTGTGAATGTGCAATAATATTATATCCATGAAACTGGAAAACGTAGTAATTGTTCTGTCACGCCCCGACGAAAGCAGAAATGTTGGAGCTGTATGCCGGGCCATGGCAAATAACGGTCTTAAAACCTTAAGAATTGTTGGTAAAAGAGAAGATTTTGATGATGAACGAGTAAGGATTCTTGCCATTCATGCTGCAAACATCTGGGAAAATGCAGAATTTTTTGATTCTATAACCCAGGCAACAAAAGACTGTGTTACAGTTGCAGGAACAACCCGCCGCCGTGGAAAAAAACGGGGTCATAAACTTTTACTTCCAAACGAATTTGCCTCACTTGCCGCAGACACAACAGAAAACAGTGGAAAAGTTGCCGCAGTTTTTGGAAACGAAAGAACAGGATTAACAGATCCAGAACTTCTTGAATGCAACCTTGGAGTTACAATTCCCAGCGATGACGGATTTCCTTCGTTAAATTTAAGTCACGCAGTTCAGATTATTTCCTACCATTTGTTTATAGAAAATTCAGGCAAACTTTCCGGCTACACTCCCCTTACTCTTGAACGCCTTGAAAAAACAGTTGATGTAATTGGCAGCAGTTTGCGTGGCATAGGATTTTTTAGCCGCACCACCGACCACGAAATGAAACGATTCTGGCGCAACATTCTTAGCCGTGCTGCATTAAGTGAAGGTGAAGCACAATATATAGAGCAAACCTTTGTAAAAGCAGAAGGTTTGAGCCACAAAGAAAAATACTGAATTTTTAAAAAATTTTCAAAAAAAATAAAAAAAACACTTAAGTAAATTTTCCTATCTCCGATTATTAAGTAACGGGTGGTAAAAAAAACACCATGGGGACAGCAAATCAGAAAAGGTTTGCCTGGCTTAAAAAACAATTATCATGAGGAGATAAAATTATGGTTATCAATCACAACATGAGTGCTATGTTTGCACATCGTTCTGAAGGGATTACAGAACTGAACAACCAGAAAAACATGGAAAAACTCTCATCAGGCGAAAAAATCAACCGCGCAGGCGATGACGCTTCTGGACTTGCTGTTTCAGAAAAGATGAGAAGTCAGATCAGAGGTCTCAACCAGGCTTCTACAAACGCTCGCAACGGTATTAACTTTATTCAGACAACAGAAGGTTACCTCCAGGAAACTTCTGATATCGTACAGCGCATCCGCGAATTGGCAGTTCAGTCTTCCAACGGTATTTACACAGACGAAGACCGTATGCAGATTCAGGTTGAAGTTTCTTCACTTATCGCTGAAGTAGACCGCATCGCATCTGCTGCACAGTTCAACGGTATGAACATGCTTACAGGACGCTTTGCTCGCCCAACAGGTGAAAACAGCGTAACAGCTTCTATGTGGCTCCACATCGGTGCTAACATGGACCAGAGAACACAGATTTACATCGGCACAATGACATCTATGGCTCTTGGAATGAGAAACGTAGGTAACGAAGAAATCATGTCATTGAGCAACCCAGATGATGCAAACCGCGCAATCGGCACATTGGACGAAGCACTTAAAAAGATCAACAAACAGCGTGCTGACCTTGGTGCTTACCAGAACCGTCTTGAAATGACAGTTAAGGGACTTGATATTGGAGCAGAAAACCTCCAGGCTTCTGAATCACGTATCCGCGATACTGACATGGCTAAAGAAATGGTAGACTTCACAAAGAACCAGGTGCTCAAACAGGCAGGAACAGCAATGATTGCTCAGGCAAACCAGAGCTCACAGGGTGTTCTCTCTTTGATGCAGTAAAAAACAAATGACCACAATTAACCGTTCTTGATTCAGCAGGAGCGGTTAAACAACCAAATAAAAAGGGCTGTCCCAAAAGTATTTGTCATGCTGAAACGAGTTCAGGATGACAATGGTTGGTGTCATTCCGGACCTGATCCGGAATCTCTTTTGATGAGATCCTGAAACGAGTTTAGGATGACGCTATGCTACTAATTTATTGGACAGCCCCTTTTTTGTTTTAAATTTTGGAGCTGGGAGCTATTAGTATGGTTCTAACCGGCTGGGGTTATTTTTTTCTTAAGCGGGCAGAAATCAGGAGCAATTTATACCACATATATGGGAAGATGTAGAAAATTTTTAATGGATTTTTGATTATTTCGGGCCACACTTCCAGGCCTTTGTTAAAAATCTTTTCATCCACCCGGTTTATTCGTTCGCTAAAGATTCCTACTGCATCTTTATAATAAATAAAAATGCTGCTGGCAAAACGATTGCGTCTGTTGTAACTCCAGCAATCCTTTTCCTGAATTCCTTCACTGACAAGAACAAGGCTTGGACTTGCTTTGTAAATTGCTTCAACAATATCATTTTCTACAGCTTTTGGATAATAACCAACATATCGGCCTACAATCTGCAGATGAGGAAAAGTACTCTGAACATTTCTGCAGGCAGCCATAATTGTTTTCTTACGGCCTCCCATAATGTAAAGGCTCTTATAATGATTTTCAAGAATTGTCATTATGTTGATAAGCCCATTGAACGGATTATAGCGGACAGGCACATTAAGCTTAAGAAATTTTGCCCCCTTGAGAATACTCTTTGAAATTGGAATAACAAGATCTGCATTTTTTACACAACGGGCAAAATCATTGTTCCCCCGGGCTTTTAAAAGCTGCCACACATTTAGAAAAACAATCTGCTTTGTTCCAGGCTTTGCAAGAAATTCCAGGATTTCATTTTCCATATCCTGAGGTTGAATAATATCAACTGGTACTCCAAGGATTTCTATTCTCTGTCTTGCCATAAATTTTTCTCCAGCAATGCACTTTGTAAACTTGCAACTCCATAAAGACTTGCAGTTTCGCATCTTAAAATATTTGTTGCCAGGTGAACAATTTTTACACCAGCATTTTTTAAAATTTCAATTTCTTCCGGTGATATTCCGCCTTCACAGCCAACAAATACCGCCGCTTTTTTTATTGAATCAAACTGAGTCAAAGTCTGCATAAGCATTTTTGAACCAGCATTTCTTTCGTACAGTACAATTGCAACGCAATCTCTATTTTGAATTTCATTGCAAATTTCCTTCCAATAATTACAGGCCTGCTCCACCGTTAATACTTTTTCTACAGTTGTATTAATTTCAGAACCACTCTGCTGTCTTGCTTCAACAACAATTTTATCCCACCGGCCGCCTTTACCAAATTTATCAGCAGCTTCACGGGCACTTTTTATTCCGCCGCTTTGGGAATATTGCCCCGCAACAGGAATAATTTTCTGCACTCCACATTCAGTTGCCTGCCGGATAATTAATTCCATTTTTGCAGGCATTGCAACAAACTGGAAAAGATAAATTTCAAAATCAAAATTCACTTTGCCTTCAACTGTGTCTGTTACAACCCTTACATTCTGCCCGCCAGAAATATCACTGTCATTACCTGCAAGCTGGAGTTGAATTTCCTTCTTCACCTGATCAACTTTTGCAACTGTCATCTGCACAAGTCTCTGATCTAACAGCCGGACGTCTATCATATCTCCGGCACGACTTCGCAAAACATTTGCAAGATAATGAAAATCTTTGCCGGTAACAACAATCAATCCATTTTTATCGGGAACAGCATCTACAATAAATTGTCTCATTTATTTTCTTCTGCCGCTTTTTTTTCTTCCCGTTCAGCCTGAAGTTCTTTTAATGTCTTGGAATTTTTCATAAGCTGATGGAAATTTTCTTTATTCAAAATATCGATTGCACCAACCAGCTGAAGATCATAATCCAGATCATAAACTCTGGCAGGCTTTATTTTTTCTGCTTCATTTCTAATCAACTTACGTAAAATTCTTTCTTCCAGTTTGTATGTAGAAGTCAATTGTTTTGCATAAAGATAAATGTCATGTTCACTCATATTTGGATTTAATTCAACATGTTTTGCAATTACATTATCTTCCTGCAGTTTAATAAATGATTTTTCTTCCTCTTCAGTAAATTCAGGATAAAGAATTTCTCTGTCTGGGGGAATTCCTACTTTGTCTATATTTGTATCACTTGGTGTGTAATATTTTGCAATAGTGATTTTAAATCCGTCATTGTTGTAAAGTGGAATTGGATTTTGAACACTTCCCTTGCCGTAAGAATTTTCGCCAACAAGATAAGCCAGTTTGTAATCTTTTAATGCACCGCTTAAAATTTCTGATGCACTGGCACTTCCTTTATTTATGAGCACAACAATTGGAATATTTCTAACTTTTGTATTTTCTTTATTTGCAACATAATTAGTATTGTCGTAAGAAATTCTACTTTTTGTAGAAACAATTGTTCCTTCATCAATAAATTTATCTGCCACATCCCGAACACTTGTTATAAGTCCTCCAGGATTATTTCTAAGGTCGATTATAAGTTTTGAATATCCACTTACATTAAGACTGTCCAATGCGTCCTGGAAACGTTCCGCAGTGTTTGGAGTAAATTCAATAATGCGGATGTAACCGATATTTGTTCCTTCAATTTTGCTGAACTTTACTGTTGGAACTTCAATTTTTGCACGGACAAGAGTTCTGTCAAATTCCATTGATTTTCCACGGCGGATTCTAACATCAACACTTTCACCAATTGTGCCACGGAGTTTTGAAAGCACTTCATCCATTGTCATTGGTTCTGTGCTGTTACCATTAATGGCAATAATCAAATCTCCAGCCTGAATGCCCGCTTTGTAACCAGGACAATCTTCTATAGGACTGGAAACTTCAACGAATGCTGGTTTTTCCGGAGTACTTTTTACTGGTTTGCTGATTGTAAGACCAACGCCTCCAAAATCACCCTTTGTAGTATCGTTAAGGCTGCTCCAGTCGTGGGCATCAAGATAAGTTGTATGAGGATCATCAAGGCTTGAAAGCAAACCACGCATTGCCCCCTCATACAAAACTTTTGGGTCAACTTCATCAACATAATTGCGGTCAATAAAATCGAACACACTGGAGATGAGGTTCATATATTCGTTTTTCTTTGCTTTTGAGTTTCTGATAGTTTCTGCAAAACAAAATCCAGATGCAAAAATCAAACCTGCGGCTACAAATTTTAATACGATTTTCTTCATATTTATATTGTATGATTTTTTTAATTACAGTGCAAGTATTTTCAATTTGCATAAACTCTGTTATAATTTTGTATTATGCAGATTATTCCAGTGGCCGGCGGTAAAGGTGGCGTTGGCAAAAGTTTATTAAGTGCAAACCTGGCAATTGCTTTAGGCAAAGCAGGAAAAAATGTAATTCTTGCTGATTTGGATTTGGGTGCTTCAAACCTCCATCTGGTTCTGGGGGCACAGTCGCCAAAATGTGGAATTGGAACTTATTTAAGCGGTAAACAAAATTTCCAGGAAATCATTACTCCTACCGACTACAAAAATGTTTCATTTATCGCCGGTGATTCAGAACTTCCAGGGCTTACAGCAATTAAACCTCAGCAGAAAATTGATTTAATGAAGAGTTTGCTCTCTCTAAAGTGCGATTACCTGATTCTTGATTTAGGTGCAGGAACTCATATTTCTATTCTTGATTTCTTCCTTCTTTCTCCTCAAGGTGTAATGGTTAGTGCTCCAACTGTAACTGCAACTCTTAATGCCTATCTTTTTCTTAAAAATGCAATTTTCAGAATTATGGCAAACACATTCCGCCAGGAAAGTCCCGCTTTTGCATATCTTGATGAATTAAAGAAAGATACTCAGGGATTGCAAAGACTTTATATTCCAAAACTGGTAGAAAAACTCCAGGAAATTGACCCGGAAAGCACAAAGAAATTTAAGGCAAGACTCCAGAGATTCCGTCCAAGGTTGATTTTTAACATGCTTGACGACCCAAAAGATGCAGAAAAAGCACAAAAAATCCGCCGCAGCTGTAAAGAATATCTTGATTTAAATCTGGAACATCTTGGTGTAATTTACAGAGATTCTACTCAGGACAAGGCTCTTTCTTCCCGGCTTCCTGTAGTTGTTTACAAACCGGAAAGTATTATTTCTCAGGCTATTTTCCGCATTGCAGACAGAATAATTCAATCAAACGATGCGCAGTTCGACAAAGATTTTGATCCTGCCAAATTAAGCGAAATGACCTTTAGTGCAGCAGAAGATGAAGCTCAGGATGACTTTATTGCAAAACTTGCCTACATAGAAGACATGGCCGGAAGCGGAAGTTTAACAAGCGGCGAAATTTCAGAAATCCTTAAACAGATGAATTATGAAATCAACTGCCTTAAAAAAGAAAACAATATGCTTCGTTCAAAACTTCTAAAAGCAGCCCAGCAGGGATTTAAAATTTAACAGTTGATTAATTTATCAGGAGGAGTAATAATCGCCATCCTGGCTCGCCGCTAACGCGGAGTTTTTTTTGGAGGTTAAAATGTTTAATGTTTTTGCACCACTTTTTTTAAAATATCCAAGCTGGATTCATCCCGAAATTTTCCCTGGAATTCCAGTTCTTGGCAATATCAGATGGTATGGTCTTATGTATGTTCTTGCTTTTGGAACTGCATATTTTGTTTTGCGTCAAGTATTAAGGGAAGGTGCATTAGACCAGCTTCCTGTTGACGGCAAAAACGGTTACAAAGCTACAGAAGAAGACATGGGAAGTTTTATCACCTGGGGAATTATATGTCTGCTGATTGGAGCACGTGTTTTTTCTACCCTCGTTTACGACACCACCGGCACTTACTGGCGCAAACCATGGCTTATCTTCTGGCCTTTTGATCCAGAAACAAAACAATTTACTGGTCTTGCAGGAATGAGCTACCACGGAGGCTTTATAGGCGGTTTCCTTGGAATGACTTTATGGTGCATTAAACACAAGCGTCCTGTTTTAAGATGGATTGACGCTATGGCAATTGCAATTCCACTGGGATACACATTTGGTCGTCTTGGCAACTTTTTTAACGGAGAACTTTTTGGAAGAATCACTACAATGCCATGGGGAATGGTTTTCCCTTATGCAGAAAGATTCCCTACAAATCAGGAATGGGTAGTTGAACTTTGCCAGAAGCTGGGAATTGCTTTTGAAGGCCAGAGATTTGTAAATCTTCCACGCCATCCTTCGCAGCTTTACGAAGCATTATTTGAAGGAATCATTCTTTTTACAATAATCTGGATTCTTAGAAAGAAAAAACCATTTGACGGATTCTTCACTGCAATTTATACAGCGGGCTACGGAATTTTCCGGTTCATAATCGAATATTTCCGGGAACCAGACGCTGATTTAGGATACAGAATCAGTTCCAACGGAAGCACAGAATTGTACAAAAACACAAGCCTTTTGAATATTTCAACTGGCCAGATTCTCTGCTTTTTAATGATTGTTTTTGCTGTTACAATTACAATTGTTCAAATCATCAGAAAAAAGAAAGGAAAATGTCTTGAAATTCCTCAGTGGCACAAGGCAATTAAAATTCAACCTGAAAAAACTTCAAACAAAACAAGTAAAAAATAATCCAAAAAATAAGCCGTTGCAGACAGATTATGCAGCGGCTATTGATTTTTAAAATGCACTAGGCAGTTAGCCCATCTTCTGGCACTTTATCTTTTTTTGCAAAAATCATCAGCTTTTGAACAAACCAGTTAACAAAAAAGAACATTGTTTCGGTTATTACTTTTGCAATATACCTGTTGATTTTTAACGGGCCGGTAAGAAGGTTTATCACCACAGTACTTCCAATCAATATTCCAAAAGCCAATGCAAAAAATTGAATTGAACTTTTTACCAGATCTGCATCACTTTTAAAAACCAGTTTACGCTTCATTACATAATTTACGGAAACACCAATAATTTTAGCAGCTACATTAGAAATTGTAACACTTAACTGATTTGAAAGCCCTTTTGTAAGAAAACTGCAACCTGTAAAAACCAAATAATCAACTGCAGATGCGATTACACTTGTAAGTCCAAAAAGTAAAAATTGCCCAAACTTATTTTTGTTTTCCATAAGGTGATATTATCAACTTTCTAAGGTATTTTCCACTATTATTTATGTATAACCAATTTACTTTTAATTGTAATTGAATTATAATAGGTGTAACATTTTTTCGGAGGCTAATTAATGGCTTTAAAAGTAACAATTATTGGTACAGGAGCAGTAGGAAGTACTATTGCTTATGCTTTAACAATCAAAGGTGTAGCATCAGAAATCCTTTTGGTAGACATTAACAAAAACCGTGCAGACGGCGAAGCTTTGGATATTGTTCAGGGAACTCCATTTGGTTCACCAGTTTACGTTCACTCAGGTGAATATGAAGAAGCAGCTGGTTCTGACGTTGTAATCTACGCATGTGGTCTTGCACGCAAACCAGGTCAGTCACGTCTTGATTTGGCTCAGGCTAACGTTTCTGTATGTAAATCAGTAATTCCACAGATTACTAAAGCAGCACCAGACGCTATTTATCTTATTGTTGCTAACCCAGTTGATATTCTTACATATCAGTTCTACAAAACAAGCGGTCTTAAACCAGAACAGATTATTGGTTCAGGAACAAGTCTTGATACATCACGTCTCTGTGAAAAAATCGCATCTCACTACGGTGTTTCTACAAACAACGTTAATGCATATATTTTTGGCGAACATGGTGATTCAAGCTTTAGCCCATGGTCACTTTCTACAATCAGTGGAATCAGCGTAGACAAATATGCAGAAGCCGTTAAAGATGTTAAAACAGTTGCAAATATTGATCACGATGCTACAGAAGAATTTGTACGCAAATCTGGCGGATGGATTATTGAACGCAAAGGTGCTACATTCTATGCAGTTGCAACAGCTGTATGCTACCTGTGTGAAGTAATCGAAAGCGGTGTTGAAGAAACTCTTGCAGTATCTACACTTATGAACGGTGAATACGGAATTTCTGACGTTGCACTTTCTACACTTTGTACAATCGGCCGCAAAGGTGTTATTAACAAAGTACATGCACCACTTACAGATGAAGAAGTTGCAAAACTCCAGAAATCTGCAGATGCACTTAAAGCTGTTATCAGCCAGTTGTCATTTTAATTTACAAACCGTAGATTAAAATTCACAGCAGTTCCCCTATCGTGAACTGCACGTTAGGGCGCACTTCTGTGTGCTCTAATTTTTTTTAAATAGAATTATTTTTTAGGAGAAATATAATGGAAGAATTCAGAATTGAACACGACTCTATGGGAGAAGTTAAAGTTCCAGCAGACAAATATTGGGCAGCTCAGACAGAACGCAGCCGCAACAATTTTAAAATCGGTATGGGGCAGGAAACAATGCCTCGTGAAATTACCCACGCATTTGGTATTCTCAAAAAGGCTGCATCAATTGCAAATAACTCACTTAAGCCAGAAAAAATGACAGATGCAAAAAAAGCTGCAATCGGACAAGCTTGTGATGAAGTAATTGCAGGCAAACTCAACGATCACTTCCCATTGGTTGTATGGCAGACAGGTTCTGGTACACAGAGCAATATGAACGCTAACGAAGTAATTGCAAACCGTGCCAACGAAATTGCTGGTGCAAAAATTTGCCATCCAAATGACGACATCAACATGAGTCAGTCTTCTAACGACACATTTCCAACAGCATTGCACATCAGTTCTGTTCTTATTCTTGAAGACAAAGTTATTCCTGCAATCCAAAAATTAACTGCAACATTCAAACGCCTCGAAAAAGAAAACGAAGGCATTGTTAAAAGCGGACGTACACATCTCCAGGATGCAGTTCCAGTTTCTTTTAGTCAGGAAATTTCTGGCTGGAGAACAAGTCTGGAAAGAGACGAAGAAATGATTAAATCTTCACTTCCATACCTTAAACAGCTTGCTCTTGGTGGTACAGCCGTTGGAACTGGTCTTAACGCTCCAAAAGGGTTTGATACAGCCGTTGCAAAAGCAGTAAGTGACCTTACAGGAAAAGAATTCATTACTGCACCAAACAAATTCCATGCTCTTACTTCAAAAGACGAACTTGTTTTCGCTCACGGTGCACTTAAAGCATTAGCTGCAGACATGATGAAAATTGCCAACGACGTAAGATGGCTTGCTTCTGGACCACGTGATGGTCTTGGAGAAATCCACATTCCAGAAAACGAACCTGGTTCTTCAATCATGCCAGGTAAAGTAAATCCAACTCAGTGTGAACAGGCTACAATGGTTGCAGTTCAGGTAATGGGTAACGATGCTGCTATTGGTTTTGCTGCATCACAAGGTAACTTTGAACTTAATGTATTTATGCCAGTAATTGCATACAATTTTATACAGAGTGCCCGTCTTCTTGCAGAAAGCATCATCAGCTTTAACGATAACTGTGCAATCGGAATTACAGCAAACAAAGACAAAATGCATCACAACCTTTACAACTCTTTGATGCTTGTTACAGCTCTTAACCCATACATCGGTTACGAAAACGCTGCAAAAACTGCACACAAGGCATACGACGAAAACATTTCTCTTAAAGAAGCATGTGTTGGACTGGGATTCCTTACAGCAGAAAAATTCGACGAAGTATTCAAACCAGAAGAAATGGTAAAATAATAAACCAGTAACACCGGCCGTCATCCTGAACAAAAGGGTGACATGCTGGACAAAAGGGTGTCATCCTAAACTAAAGGACGTCATGCTGGACAAAAGTACGTCATCCTGAACTCCGATTCAGGATCTCTCTCCAAAGAGATTCCGGATCAGGTCCGGAATGACACCAACCAATGTCATCCTGAACTCCGATTCAGGATCTCTCTCCAAAGAGATTCCGGATCAGGTCC
>JAEDJS010000071.1 GCA_016296205.1 Treponema sp.
AGATCCCCAAGGCTGGAAAAAGTGGGCAGCCTATGGTGTAATGGGACTTGAAATGGAAGCCGCAGAACTTTATACTCTGGCTGCAAAATATAATAGAAAAGCTCTGGCAATTCTTACTGTAAGCGATAATATTCTTAAGGGAACAAAATGCACTGCAGAAGAACGTCAGACTACTTTTACCAATATGATGAAAATTGCTCTGGAAACAGTAACTGCATAATTTAAAATGAAAAAGTTATTTTTGTTTCTGTCAATGCTTTTTGCAGGGCAGGTAATTTTTGCATCATCATTTTTAGATTTACTCAAAGAAAAGTTAAAAGTGTTCCAGCCAAAGGATACTGTTTATTTTGAAAGCCGTTTGGAAACTGGTGAATCGGACGGCAGCAAAAATTTTTTTTCTTATAAAACTCGGGGGGCTGTAAAATCAACTCATAAAGATAAATTTGATGCTGTTACCGGGGCAAGTGTTTATAATTCCACAAAAAAAATAAATGAACTGCAGTTTGATTCTGATAAAAAAACTGTACTTCCAAAAGGGTTGTGTAAGTTTTTTATGTTTTGTGTAAGTGAGCCGAACCTTCAGAAAATCGATTCTCTTAAAGTTGAATCTAAACCGGATGGGAAAGTTACAGTTAGTTTTGTGCACCGGGGAACTTATTATTTAATCGAAAGTAAAGAAAATGGTGTTCTGGATATGCAGAATTGTTTTTATCTCCAGGAAAATGTGTGTGAGAACAAAGGTGGTAAATTCAACTTGCCGGAAGATTTTGTGCCTCTTGGAAAAAAGCCGCACCTGGATGACAATAATTTGGAAAATTGTCATAATGAAGAAGAATTAAATGAACAGAATCAGGTTGAATATCTTACGGAAGATGTGCCTGATGCTGGCGCAAATTTTGTTTACCAGGGAAATCTTTTAGTAACCTTTGACGGAAAGGTTGTTTGTATTAAAGGAAAGTTAAAAAAGTCGGAACCGGTAGAAAATGAACCAGAAATAATTCAGGAAACAGAAACAACTGTATCAAGTGGTGAAGCCGCAGAAAAATGATTCAGTCAATAAATAAATTAATTACAAAGGGGTAATTTTTATGAAACCAACATTGTTAGTATTGGCCGCAGGTATGGGAAGCCGTTATGGTGGAGTAAAACAGATTGCAAGTGTAGGAAAAAATGGCGAATGTCTTTTGGATTACGCAGCATTTGATGTAAAAAAATGTGGATTTGGAAAAATTGTTTACGTTATCCGAAAAGATATTGAAAAGGATTTCCGCGAAAGACTCTTTGACAGAGTTGCTGCAAATATGGATGCAGAATATGTTTTCCAGAGTCCGGATGCATTGATTTCTCCAGAAGAAGCAAAAATGATCAATCCAGAAAGAGCAAAACCTTGGGGAACAATTCACGCTGTTTTGTGTGCAGAAGAAAAATTGCAGACTCCATTTGCTGTTATCAACAGTGATGATTATTATGGCCGTGATGCATTTAAAACTTTGGGGGAATATTTAAGTAAGCTGCCAAATGATTCAACTGAACATGCTATGGTAGGATACATTCTTGGAAATACAATGAGCAAAAGTGGTTCTGTTAGTCGCGGTGTTTGTTCAGTAAAAGACGGTTACCTTGAATCAATTGTAGAAAATACAAAAATTTCTTATAAGGGCGATGGAATTATCAGTGAACTGGACGGTAAAGAAATTCCAATGACAGGAAAAGAATGGGTTAGTATGAACCTGTTTGCATTTGCTCCAAAAGCTTTTGAAGTTTTCCATTCTTACTGGGATGATTTTAAAGCTTCAAAGCTTGGTGAACTTAAAAGTGAAGCATTGCTTCCAGCAGCCGCCAGCCAGATTATTAAAGAGGGCAAAGGTTCTATTAAAATGTTTACAAGTCCAGAAAACTGGTTTGGCATGACTTATCCGGAAGACAGCCAGATTGTTAAAGACGAAATTGCAAAGAAAATTGCAGAAGGTTACTATCCTGAAAAACTTTGGGAGAAATAATAATGGTGTGGAATTTTATTCAGAATCAACTGCTTGGAATGAAGTGGCTTAATGAGTTGATTGCAAAATTTCTTACTGTCTGCGGACTTGATGTTCAAAGTAAAATCGGAGGTTCAATTCAATTTTTCCTGATGGACCTTATTAAAATCAGCATTCTGCTTTGGGTATTGATTTTTATAATTTCTTTTATCCAGTCATTCTTTCCTCCTGAAAAAAGCAAAAAAATTATGGGAAAATTTGGAGGAATCTGGGCAAGAGTTATTGGCGCACTTATTGGTACTGTTACGCCTTTTTGCTCATGTTCTTCAATTCCGATTTTTATGGGCTTTACTGCGGCAGGACTTCCTCTTGGTGTAACATTCAGTTTTTTGATTTCTTCTCCGATGGTGGATCTTGGAAGTCTGGTTCTGCTTACCAGTATTTTTGGCTGGAAGATTGCAGTAATTTATGTAATTGCAGGTCTGATGATTGCAATACTTGGGGGAACTATAATTCAGCATCTGCATCTGGAAAATCAAATTGCAGATTTTATCCGTAACACAAATGTTGCTGAGCTTCCAGAAATGAAAATCACTTTTAAAGACAGAGTTAAAGGTGCATGGAGCCAGGTTGTTTCTACTTACAGAAGACTTATAATTTATATTATTGCCGGTGTGTTGCTTGGTGCCTTTATTCACAACTGGATTCCGTCTGAATGGATTGTAAATGCTTTGGGAAATAAAAATCCATTTGGTGTTGTTATTGCTGCAATTTTTGGAGTTCCAATGTATGCAGATATTTTTGGCTGTATTCCAATCAGTGAAGCATTGCTTGCAAAGGGTGCACTTCTTGGAGTTGTGTTGAGCTTTATGATGGCTGTTACCACATTGAGTTTTCCATCTCTTGTAATGCTCAGCAAAGTTGTAAAACCAAAGCTTCTTGGAATTTTTATTGCCATCTGTGTTATTGGAATTATTGCAGTTGGATATTTATTCAACTTGATTCAGGTATTTATTATATAAAAAAAATTAAAAAACAGCAAATTGATTTTAATTATTAAAAGGAGAAAATTATGGAAATCAAATCGATTAAAATTTTAGGCCGTGACGGATGCCGAAACTGTTCAGGAATGTTTCAGGATACAATTGATATTCTTGCAGAAAAAAATATTTCTTGTGATTGCCAGCATGTTACTGATTTGCAGCAGGTAATGTCTTTTGGCGTTATGAGTCTCCCGGGACTTGTGATTAACGACAAAGTTGTAAGCTATGGAAAAATTCTTTCCAAGGCTGATATTTTAAAATTTATTGAAGAATAATCCACTGGGTGCAAAAATTGACAAGCATTAAATCCAGGGGTAAAATATTAAAAAATAAATTGATTAAAGGTGGAGCCCTATTATGGCAGAAGAGCTTGAACAGTCACTTATAAATCAACTTGTAGAAATTGCATTGGATGCACGGAAAAATTCTTATGCTCCTTATTCCAATTACAGGGTGGGCTCTGCACTCTTATGTGATGACGGAATAAATATTTACTCTGGATGCAATATTGAAAATGCATCTTATCCCTGCGGACTTTGTGCAGAAAGAGTTGCACTGGCAAAAGCTGTATCTGATGGTCACAGAAAATTTAGAGCGATTGCCATTGTTGGATCCAGTGAAGAAATATGTACTCCCTGTGGATTGTGCCGTCAGGCTTTGTTTGAATTTGCTCCTGATCTTACAGTTATCTGTTGCGGAAGTAAAGGTAATTACGAAATTCACAGTTTGAATGAACTTCTTGCAGCAGGTTTTGGAAGCTCCAGTTTATAATAATTTTTTTTGTGACTTTTTACGTATAATATTGTTAATCTAATATATAGTATTTATGGGAGAAAGTGATGAAGAAAATTTCAGCATTTTTAATTACTTCTTTGGTTATGAGTTCAATTATGGGGCAGGAAATGACAAAGCCAGTTAAAATTAGTGCAAAAAATTCAAAACAGGATTCCCTCAGAGTTTATGAGATTTCTTCTGAAAATGTTACTGCTGGAAATTTGCTTTATACAACAACAGAATATTTAATCGAAAACAAAACAAATAAACTTGTAGAAGGGGAATTTGAATTTCCTCTTGAAGAAAATGAATCGATTACGGGTTTTGCTCTTGATATTGACGGAAAATTCCGTGAAGCAGTTTCTATAGAAAAAGAAAAAGGACGAGAAGTTTTTGAATCTGTTGTGCGCCGTGGAATTGATCCGGCTCTGGCAGAGAAAACAGCTGGTAATAATTATAAAATCAGAGTTTATCCAATTAATGCCAATGGTGTCCGCCATGTAAAAGTCCACTACATTAAAATGCTGAACAGTCAGGATAATGTTTCTGACAAAACATGCATGTTCACAGAAGGAAAAAATACTTACTTCTTTTTTAATCAGCCGGTAAAAAAATCGGATAAATCAATTTTAAAACCTGCAAAAATCAATTTGTATTTTGATACATCAAATTCCATCTCATCAAGAAACCTTCAAAAAGAAATGGAATTTTTGGCTGAATATTTTAATCAACTTTTAAAAGACGGATTAAAGCCAGAAATTGCTGTTCACACATTCAACATCAATTGCAAAAAAGAAAAGAAATTTTCTCTTGACAAGTCAACAATTTCTGAACTACAGAAGCTTACCGCTAAATTCAACTATGATGGAGCCACAAATCTTTCCTGCGTTCTGAATTTAAAAAGTGATGCTGATGAAGATATAATTTTTTCTGACGGAATTCACAACTGGAATCAGGAAGAAATTAAGAGCTCTGCAAAAAGAATTGTTACTGTTAATTCAAGTAATTCTGCTGATTTTGGAAGGTTAAAGAAACTTGCAATGGAGTACAATGGAGTGTTCATTAATCTTGCGTCACTTAATGTTTCTGAGGCTGTAAATCTTATTAGAAAAAATCCACTAAGAGTTATTAGTGTTGAATATGATTCAAATTCAATTTCAGATGTTTATCCTCTTGCAGGAGAAATTATCAATGGTGATTTTTCTGTGGCAGGAAATTTAAAGAAGAAATCCGGCACTTTAAAAATTTCTATTGGTCAGAATGGGAAAGTAACTTCTGTCATAGAAAAAGAAATTTCAATTGGTGATAAAGATATTGTTGAGTCGGAACTTGCAGCAAAAATCTGGGCTCAGAAAAAAATTGATTCTCTTATGATTGATTCAGACAAAAATCGCAGCCAGATTATTGATACTGCAAAACAATATACAATTGTGACTGATTTTACTTCTCTGATTGTTCTTGATTCTGTTTATGATTATGTTCGTTACGGAATTACTCCTCCAGATGAATTAAAAAATGAATACAATAAAATTGCTGCAGCTAATAATCTTACTAAAGGAGAGGAATACAAAATTTCCCGGAAGGTTTATGACTGCTTTGATTCATTTAAAAAATGGTGGAATAAAACTCCAGAAGATTTTAAAAAAGAAGCAAATAAAAAACCACCAAAGGAACCTGGTTTGTTTATGAGGACAACAAGAAATTTTGCGATAGAAGGTGTTGCAGAAAGTGACTTTGTATATGAAGATATGGCTCCTGTTGCAGAACGTTCTGTTGCTTCGGCCCCAATTGCAAAAGCAATGGTTGGTAACGGTCTGGAATTTGACGATTATAAAAATTCAACAGTTTCAGGAAGCAGTTCAAATTCCACTGTGATTCTTCAATCATGGAGCAGCAATTCTGATTATATTTCAACATTGAAGAAAACTCCTGCCGATAAAATGTATTCAAAATATCTGGAGCTTAAAAAAGAATATGGCTTTTCTCCTGCATTCTTTATGGAAGTTTCTGATTATTTTGCCAGCGAAGATGACAGTAACTGGCTTTTGATTCTTTCAAACCTTGCAGAATTCAATCTGGAAAATTCTGATATTTTGCGGGCACTGGGAAATAAACTGGTTGAACAAAAGGAATACAATCTTGCTTCATTTGTTTTTAGAAAGCTTACTGTTATCCGTGGCGAGATTCCTCAATTCTACAGAGATCTGGGACTTGCTCTTCATAATGCTGGACATGATCAGGAAGCAGTTGATTCTTTGTGGACTCTGGTTTCAAAAAAATGGGATTCAAGATTTGATGAAATCCAGCAGACTGCCCTTAATGACATGAATTCGATTATTGCAAATTCAAAATCAAAACTTGATCTTTCTGCTATTGATAAAAAACTGCAGCAGAATTTTGATGTTGATCTTAGAGTTGTGCTAACATGGAATACTGATGACTGCGATGTTGATTTGTGGGTAACAGATCCTTCAAAAGAAAAATGTTATTACGGTCACAAGCTTACTGCTAACGGCGGAAGAATGTCTAGAGATTTTACAATGGGTTATGGTCCCGAAGAATTCTGCATCAAGAAAGCACCAAAAGGCGAATATTTGATTGAGGCAAATTATTTTGGAAGCCATCAGCAGAAAGTTCTGCAGCCGGTAATTGTTCAGGCAGAGGTTTACACAAATTTTGGACGGCCAGACCAGAAGTGCCAGATTTTAACTTTACAGCTTGATGATGTTAAGCAGACATTTAAAATCGGAACTGTAAATCTGGAATAGCTAATCTACTATAAATTATTTGTTTTTGTTGATGATACGTGTTTGGTATTTTCCAGTTGCAATTTCGATGTATCTTACGAACAGAGAAACTTTGTTGTCTGCATTCAAGTTGTCCCAAACAAGATTTGTAAATTCATCAATGTTGCCTTTAATGTCTACAACAGTTGGTTCTCCCTGATAGCTTGGAAGCGGACTGCCGTCTCCCATGTATGTGTGAATAAAGCGGCCCATACCGTCTTTTGGATTGTCGTATGTGTATGTGTTTCGGATGCAGCATGATGGATCTCCGTCGTCGCTTTTTAAAATAGACATTGAAATGCTGTATTTACCGTTCTGAATTTCCATTAAACCAGAAATACGTGGTGTGTAGTTTGGAGCGTCATCTTCAAATTCACGGATGCGAAGTGATTCTTCAAATGTTTTTCCTTCTTTCATTCCGTCGTTGATTGTATCAGTCTGGTCGCCGTTTGTTACGATTGTTTTGTTTCCAAGAACACGAACAGGCCAGTAAATGATAAGATGTGGGTCTACCATTTTTGATTCATCAAAAGCCTGTGTGCGCAAACCTTCTCCATCTTCAATAAAAATTCTGTTGCGGGAATTTTCGCTGCGTCCCATAATAAAATAAGCTGTTACTGCAAATTTTCCGTCTTCGCTTTTTCCTAATATAATTCCCCGTCCAGGATATGAAGTTGAACTAAGTTCTTTTGCCAGTGAATTAATCTGCATTTGTTTCTCCAAATTGAAAATTTTCTGCAGATAATATACAATTATTTCTGAGGTTTTACAATGGCAAATATTTTGGATTATATTCAATGGCGGGGTGATTTGTCTTTTGAACAGTCACCGTTAAATGAAGTAGATGCGTTGATTTTTTCTCAGATAAGCTACACCGATTTTTCTAATCTTGGAGTTAACGGTTTTACAAAAAATACAATTACTTTTAAAGAGCTTATGAAATTGTTTGCCGCAAGCCCAGATTTTGAAAAACGAAAATATTTTGGTGCAATGATTGATAAACGCACAGTTGATTTAATTCAAAATGCTGCTTCTTCAAAACGTTTTGGTGAAGTAAAAGTTTGTGGGTTTGTTAATAAAATCGACCTGGAAAACGAAGAGCAATTCAGTGCCATAACTTTTATTCTTCCAGGAAATAAATTTATTATTGCATATCGTGGAACTGACGATACAATTGTTGGCTGGAAAGAAGATTTTAATTTGAGCTACATGGATACTGTTCCTTCCCAAGTTGATGCTCTTTTGTATCTGGAAGATGCTGCCCATTATCTTAAAGGCGACATTTATCTTACAGGGCATTCAAAGGGTGGAAATCTTGCTGTATATTCTGCCTCAAAATGCGGATTAAAAATTCAAAAGCGTATTAAGAAAATTTTTGATAATGATGGTCCGGGATTTCCTGAAAGTTTTTTTGCCAGCAGAGAATATCAGGAAGTAAAGAATAAAATAAATTTGTTTGTGCCGGAAAATTCTATTGTAGGAATGCTTTTTGAACATGATAAAAATTTCGTAACAGTTGAATGTGACAAACGTGGAATTGAACAGCACAATCCTTTTAACTGGCATTTACTTTGCACTGATTTTATAGAAAGAGCCGATGTTACAAAAGAAAGCAAAATTATTAATAAGTCAGTTAATCAACTTTTTAAAGATCTTGATGTTGAACAGAGAAAGATTTTTATAGAAACTATTTTTGGAACTTTAAAAGAAACAAATGCTCTCACCAATACTGAACTTATAAAAAATCCACTTGAGTCAATGGGGAAGGTTTTAAAAGCCGTCGGTCAACTTGATAAAAAAACAAAAAGTGCTGTGTGGAGTACTGTTCAGATGATGATAAAATTAGTTGCCCAAAACTTGAACCAGGTGTGATGAAGCTCCCAGTAATTCTGGCCTTCTGGAATTTTGTAGAACATAATTGCAGAAAAGTTCAAAATTTTCTTCATCCATTTGATTCAACACTGGGCGCATATAATCGGCAGGTCCATCAGGAGCAAATTTAAATTTTTCTGTTAATCCGCATTCTTTTGCAAAGTAGTCCATATCCTGAATTCTTACGTAACTGTAAAGTTCTTCTGGTGCCGGCTGAATGTGGAATTCTTTATCTACTTGTCCTGATTCAATAAGTTTACTCATTCTGTTTTCTTTAAAACAATAACTGATAAGTGAATATTCATTTTGCAGGTAACTTATAAAAATTGTTCCGCCTTTTTTTAGAATTCGTTTTGATTCATTTAGTGCTTTGATTTTGTCAGAATTTTTCATGAGATGATACATTGGACCAAAAAGAATAACTACATCAAAAAGATTGTCTTCAAGAAAATTAAGGTCCAGCGCGTTGCCCTGCCATGTCTTTACGTTTTCATGTTTACAGCGAAGTATTTCAAGATTTTTTGCAACCAGTTCCACAGCAGTTACGTCATAACCCATTCGTGCAAGTTCAATACTATACCTTCCTGTTCCCGCCCCAATGTCCGCAATTTTTGTATTAAGTCCAGTTGGCAGAGTTTTAAGATGTTCCAATAAATAATGCATACATGTTTTAAATTCAACAGTTCCATGTCTTGTCTGGAGTCTGTTGTCTTCTTTATGTTTTGAATAATGTGAAATAATGTTCTGTTCGTTTTCTGCGTGTTTCATTGAATCAGATTATAGTTGAATTTTCTGAAGTATACAATTGTGTAAATTTACAGCCGTTGATTGTGTTAAAATTAAATATTCTGCAATTATGTTAAGAAATTGATTTTTT
>JAEDJS010000072.1 GCA_016296205.1 Treponema sp.
AACAGCGTAAAAAGTCAATCGATTGTTGAAACAATCTTCTTGACTTTTTATAGGTGGGGAATATGGCAATTCAGATTTTTGGTACAGCAAAGAATTTTGATTTTAAAAAAGCAGAAAGATATTTTGCAGAACGGCAAAGATTCTGCAACAACTGGCTACTGCCCTGATGAATGGAAAAATTGGGTTACAATTTGAACTTAATTTCCCAGTGTTTTTAATCCTTCTAGTTCTTTTCCGCCAATGTCGAATAATGCCTGGTTTTCCCAGTTTGACTGGAAGGTTTTTGTTGAAATCCATTCGCCGCCCCAGTAAAACATTCCCAATCCCTTTGATTTATAAACAGCGTCCTTTACTAATTCAATTTCTTTTGCCTGATCTTTAATGGAAGCGGTTAATTGTTCATTTCCGAATTTTTTATTGCTTTCCTGAATTTGTTCTGTGTAAAATAAATTTTGTGTAGAATCGCCGTATTCTGTGGTGGTCCATGCAAAGGAATTTTCGGCAACAAAAACTTCTTTTTTATAAGTTGACCTTAAATAGTTGATATTTTCTTCCAATTGTTTTAACGTTCCGTGGTTGTAAAAAGGATACCAGCTTAGTCCAATGCAGTCAAAATTTACACCAGAAATATTTCTGATTATCCAGTCGGTGTTTTCTTTAATTCCACCGCATGAAATATGAACTGCAACTTTTATCTGCTGGCTTACTTCTTTAACTGCATTGCGGGCACTGGTGAGAACAAAATTTAAGTTTTTTAATTCCTGATATTTTTCTGTCCAGGTATAAAGTGGAAGATTTGCAGGAGTTCCATCGTTTTTTGTAAGCATAATTCCGTTGTCTATTTCGTTCCCGATTTGAACCATATCTGGCAAACATTCATTTGTCTTGCAAAGGATGAGAAAATTTTTTGTAAAATTGTAAACTTCAGTGGAAAGTTGATTTATATCAGTTATTTCTTCCCACTCTTTTGGAATAATTTGTTTACCAGGATCTGCCCAATAGTCGCTGTAATGGAAATCTAAAAGAGTTTTAAATCCACTTTGTTTTGCTCTTTGTAAAAGGGCGAGTGTTGTAGCAGAATTGTTGTTGCCCTCTGCAATTGTTGGATTATTCCATAGTCGGACTCTTATCCAGTTGATTCCATTTTTTTTGAGAATTTCAAAAATGTCTTGAGTTGTGTTGTCTGTTGATTTGTAAAGACCGCCGTTATCTTCAATTTGTTTTACGCAGCTTACATCAAACCCGCGAATAAATTCCGGGGGATATTTTGAATCCAGTTGCAGGTTGCTGGAACTTGCGCAACTGATATTGCACAGGAACACACCCAAAATAACGCCTGCAAAAAAGAATTTAGACTTCATAAAAATTCTCCTATATTTATAAAATAAATTATAATGCAGATTTTTTATTTTGGAAAATTTTTTTGTGAGTGATGCAGACGCAAATATGGAGAACAATAAATGTAGCAATCCAGCTTAACGGGTAGGAAATGTAAACATTTGGCAGCGTTGGATGGAATGGGAAAATTACAAGAATCCAGAAAACTCGTAAAACGCATGTTCCGATTAATGTTAAAATCATTGCGGTAAAACTTTTGCCAATGGCCCGCAACTGGTTTCCGGCTACGTCCATTGTTCCGCAGATAAAGTATAAGCTTACGAGCCACCATGTACGTTCAACAGCACGTTCCATAACAAGAGTGTCTTTTGTGAATAAGCTTAAAATCTGCTGCTTGAAAATTAAAGCAATTGCGGAAAGGAACAAAGTAAAAATTGAAGTATATGCTAGACAAAGATTATATACTTTTTTTATGTTATCAATTTTTTTTGCACCGTAATTTTGAGAACTGAATGTCATGCATGTTTGACTTATGGAATTTGCGCTGACCCATAAAACTCCGTCAATATTCAAACTGGCACTGTAACCGGCCATGGCAATTGAACCAAAGGAATTTACAGTTGATTGAATTAAAACGTTTGAAATAGAAAACATTGTACTTTGCAAACCTGCTGGTAATCCAATGCTGATAATTTTTGCAAGTTGAGGCAGGTGAATGTGAAGTTCACTTAATTTGAGACGGCAGTCGTTTTTGAGGTTGCAGAGAATTACCAGAATGCAGATGGCAGAGATATACTGGCTTACGATTGTGGCAATGGCAACACCGGCTACATCCATTTTAAAAAATATAACAAGAATTAAATTCAATATAACGTTGATTAATCCGGTGGTGCTGAGAATTAAAAATGGTCGTTTTGTGTCTCCCTGGGCTCGTAAAATTGCAGCACCAAAGTTGAATACAAGATTCCCTGGAGTTCCTAAGAAGAAAATTTTTAAATAGAGAGCAGACAAGTTGATTACATCATCTGGGCTTTTCATTAAATGTAAAAGTGGAAGGCTCACAAAAAATCCAGTTATTGCTACAATAATTCCACACAAAAAGCTGAATAAAATTGCAGTATGAACTGTTTTTGAAATTGAATGTTTATCCTGTGCTCCCAAAAGTGTGGCTACTGCAACATTAGTTCCGGCGCTTAACCCCATGAATAAATTCATGAATAAATTTACAAGTGAAACAGTTGATCCAACGGCGGCCAGTGAAGTGCTTCCGGAAAATCTACCAACAACAATTAAATCTGCAGCACTGTAAATAATCTGCAAAATACCTGTAGCCATTAAAGGCAGAGAATATTTAATAATATTTTTTAAAAACGGCCCATTGGTCATGTCATGGGAATTCATGGTTTTAGAATATTCTCCAGAAAAGCCAGAGGAATCCGGCTGCAACTGTAGTTGTAATGATTGTAAATGGAATTCCAACTTTTAGCCAGCCGCCAAAACTCAATGGGTAGCCTTCCTTTTTAAGAATGCCGCTGGAAACAACATTGGCACTGGCACCATAAGGAGTAAGGTTTCCGCCAAGACAACTTCCAATAAGAAGTGCAAACATGTAAAGCTCTGGGGCAATGTTCATCTGTATTGCCATTGCGTTGGCCACTGGAAGCATTGCAAGAATATATGGAACATTGTCGATAAATCCGGAAATTACAACGCTTACAAAAATTACAAGAAGGAATCCAAGGAATACACTGTTGCTTGCAAGTTTTGCAAGGAATCCAGCAAACATATCAAGAAGGCCAGTTTCCTGAATTGAACCTACTACAACAAAAATTCCCATGAGGAAGAAAATTGTTTCCCAGTCTAATTCTTTGAGCAAAGTTTTTACTTCGTCTTTAGATTTTTTCTGATTCCATTTGTACCAGATAACTCCAATAATTCCCAAAGCAAAAACAAAAAGTCCGCTTAAATATTCAAAGTCGGTTTTAATAAAACTGATGATTGCCAGCCCAAAAATCATAGTAAGCAGCAGAATTGATGGCATCCATGAAATCACTGGTTCTTTTTCTACTTCAATTTTATCTTTACTTTTGCGAGCAAACAAAAAGTAGAAGAAAACACAGCCAGCCAGCATTCCACTTTGAATAATAAAGAAAATTGAAATATGACCGTTGTGGAAGAAGAAGTCGTTGAATGAATAACCTGCAAAACTTGCAAAAATCATCGATGGAGGATCACCAACGAGTGTAGCAGTTCCTTCCAGGTTGCTCATTACTGCAAGACCAATTAAAAACATTGTTGGGTTGATTTTTAACTTTTTAGAAAGTGCCAGGGCGATTGGTGCCATAACAAGAAGAGTTGCAACGTTTTCTACAAAAATCGAAATTATACCAGTCATAGCGAGAATGGCAACGATTGCAAAACCTGTACTTTTACTTTTAAGAACAATTGTATCAGCAATTCTAACAGGAACTTTTGAATAAATAAAAAGGGATGCAATAATCATACTGCCAACATAAATCATAAGAACATTCCAGTTGATTAAATCAAAAAGGGAATGAGTAATTGAATAAATATGAAGGTTAAAACTACTGCCGGCCAGTAAATCTTCTGCCTTGCCTGTAATATCAAAAATGTATGAAGGGAAAATAATACCAAGAATTACAACTAAAATTGCAGCAATTGTTGTAAACCAGACTTTTTTTTCCTGGAAAGCAATTACAAGAATATACATTAAAATTGCAATTCCAAGTACAACCCATTTAATATTTTCCATAACTTTCTCCTGATTAAAGTTTAATAGAATCTAATAATTTGCCAATAGAAGTATGCATCACATATTCAAAAAAATTATCTGCCTGTGTTGCATCTCTGTTGATTAAAACTCGTTTGCAGTTTTTTGAAGCATATTGAATCAAACCGGCTGCAGGATAAACAGTGAGTGATGTACCTGCCACAATCAGCAAATCGGCTTCACTGATTGATTTTATACTTTGATTCAATGTGGAATTATCTAAACCTTCTTCGTACAATACAACATCCGGTTTAATTATTCCGCCACATTCATCGCACAGTGGAATAAATTCTTTGTCCTGATGTTCTTCTACATAATTAAGGTCAAAAAATTTGTTACATTTTGTGCAGTGGTTTTTTAATACAGTTCCGTGAAGTTCAAGAACATTTTTGCTTCCTGCCAGCTGGTGCAGACCGTCTATATTTGTAGTAATACATGCAGTAAGTTTTCCGGCGTTTTCTAATTCTGCAAGTTTTTTGTGACCTGCATTTGGTTGAATCCCGTGGCAGATTAATTTTGCTCTGTAGAATCTGTAGAATTCGTTTGTATGCAGATGAAAAAAAGTTGCACTTAAAATTTCTTCCGGTGGAAAGGCCCACTTTTGATTGTAAAGTCCATCAACGCTTCTAAAATCCGGAATTCCACTTTCTGTAGAAACACCTGCTCCGCCAAGAAAAACAATTCTGCTGCTGGAATTTATCAGCTGCTGTAAAGTCTGGGAAGCCTGATCAAAATCGTTTTCTTCAAAAAGATTCATCTATTCAAATTTCTCCATTTCTTTCTGACATAACTGGTCACAAATTTCGTTGTATTTAACTCCGGCATGTCCTTTTACCCATTGCCACTCAACATTCAGCTGGTTGTAATATTCATCAAGAGCAATCCACAGCTCCTTATTAAGAACCGGTTTTTTGGCAGCAGTTTTCCAGCCGTTTTTTTTCCAGTTGATAATCCAGGAAGTGATTCCATTTTTAACGTACTGACTGTCGCTAAAAACTTTGATTTTTTTTGACGACCATTTAGCATTGTTGCAGACTGCACTAAGACTACTGATTGCGGCCATTAATTCCATGCGGTTGTTTGTAGTTAACTGTTCGCCACCGCTTAAAATTGTTTGGCCAGTTGAATCAATAATTACGCATCCCCAGCCACCAGGCCCCGGGTTTCCGTGACATCCACCGTCTGTATAAATAATTACTTCATTTTCCTGAACGTTGATTTCTTCCATAGAGATAATATAATGAATTTAAGTGAAAAATTAAACCAGTTTTTAAAACTTCAACTTGGATTATAATTTTTTTAAGTTAAGGTCTGTCTCCTGGAGTGGAATATTGTTTTGTTCCAGCTCTTTTTGTAAGTTTTTAAAATGTTTGAGATAAGCCCACCGTTTGAGACCTTTTAAATCATTGTTAAAGTACGGAAACTTTATGGAAGAATCACTGGCAGTTTTAACAATTTTGTAGTCACCGTTTACTTTCCAGCCGTTAAGAAGACCAATGCTGATAGCACTTGTAGGACAGTTAAATGAACAGGCAACACAAAGAGCACAGTTAGTACCAAATTTGAATTTTCCGTCTACAATTTTAATGTTCTGGTAAGGACAGATTTTTACACATTTCTGGCAGTTAATACATTTTTTTGTATCAACTTTCATAAAGGGACCCTGAGCCTTAGCATAAAGCCATTCGATTCTAAAAATCGGCAGGAACCAGGCTTTAATGGAACGACGGTAAATTTTTGTTTTTGAATTTTCACGCAGCTGTTTTACGTTCATGCGCACTCGAGCGTCGGCATAAATGTATTCGCTTTTTACCATTTCTGGTGAGTGGCGGAAAATCATGTTGTAGGGCATAACAAAATGGTGATCAGTAAAAATTTCGAAGCCTTTGCGTTCAAGAGTTCTAATAGTGATTTGAGATGAATATAAATTGAACGTTAATCCTTCACCGCTTGTTTTAAAAATAAAAGTTTTCTTTTTACCAGTTGAATTTAAATCACGGATAGCTGGAAGCTTTTTTACAAAATCAGTAAAAATTTTTGGTGCGTTAAATCCATGAACAGGAAAAGCAAACCCGCATAAATCAAAATCGTTTGGATCTGGAATTTGTGTGTTCTGAACCTTTATATCAAAAATTGTTGTTTCGTATTCAGTGAGATATTTCTGGTAAATTCCGGCAACAAGCCGAGTGTTTCCTGTCCCACTAAAAACGTAAATAATGGCTTTCATTATAATTTTTCCACCGGTTTGATCATGTCGTCGTCTTCGTGCATGTCTATTGGGTAAGAAAGATTATCTTCTTCGTGACTGTGAGTGTCGTACCATACTTGAGCAAAGAAAGGACTTTTTGCCGCAAGTTTTCCGTAAGCCCATTTGTTGCCTTCCAGTGGATTTGGTTCTGCACAGATTGGGCACCAGAAGCCTGCTCTTAAAACAGAATATGGTTTGCTCTGGAATGTGTGTCCTTCTGCGCACTTCCATTTAATAGAAGAATAAACATCACCGGTTTTGAATGTTCTGGAAACAACTTTTCCCCCTCGGAATTCTGCTGCCTTTTTTAAATCCTCAAGTTGGATTTTTGAATCTTTTTTCTTTTCGTCAAAGCCGTGGTCTAGTGCAAAACGTTTTGCTTTCTTTTCATTTTTGTAATCTTCGTAATCAACTGGACCTTCAAATGTCTGGCCTTTTGCAAACACAGGATATTTGTCCCAGGTTTTTGGAAGATTGTCGTAAGCTGTTTTGCCCCCAAAGAATGCAGAAATTCTACCTTCTTTGCCAAGTTTAACCCATTTTTGTGGTGCATTGGAATTTTTAAGGAGGCGTTCTATTGCAAGTTTGCGGATAAGCACGGAAGGAACAATTGCCCCAAGCTTGTAATACCAGAGTTGTTTTTCCATGCGTTTCCAGAAGTCGGCACTGCTTTCTGTTCTGTATTCAAGCCATTTGTCCAGAACATCTGTATCTGTGTACCATACTCCGTGGAAGTTCATTGGAATGTTCCAGTGAGGATCAAAGAATTTTTCTGCGCTGGCACCCATAAGTCCAAAGCCGTAGTTGAATGTTTCGTAACCAGTTTCCCGGCAGCTTTTTCCTCCGCCAATGTTGTAACACTGGTTCCAGAAGCCTTTGAGTTTTTTGCCTTTTTCTGCTACGTCAAATTCAACTAAATGCTGAATCATTAATCCGCTGTCTTTATCTGTAATCCATTCAAAAGGAGCATTCCAGTTTGTGTGGAACATAAGACCGTCGTTCATGTTGTTGGCAAGAAAATATTTGTGGTAAACAGCCGACTGGCGTAAAACAACCCAATGAGGGAGTTCGCTTTCCAAAACGTATCGTTCGCCTTTAATTTTTGCAGCAGAGTAGTAGTCGTAAGTAGAAGAAATTACCGGGTCGCCCATGCGTGCCCATGGATGGTGATAGTCACGGTTTCCGTAAAGTGCAACTGTAGAAATATGAACAAGCTTAATCTGATCTTTGCGGCCTGTTGCTTCAATTGCGTCTACAACATTTTTTGTTCCAGTAAAGTTTGTAGCAAAAGTATTTTCCGGGTTGTGATCTGCTTTTGGTGGAATTACCGCTCCACAGTGAATAACATAATCCGAACCGTCAATCAATTGTGCCACTTCATCATAATTTGCAAGGTCACCGTAAACTAAAGTGATGCGACCTTTGCCCTGTTTGAGCAATTTTTTAAAGAAAGGACGAAATTTTTTTGTGCGATTATAAATAAAAAGTCTAAGGTTAAAGTTGAATTCCGACTTAAGGAGATGAGCAACAACTTCTCCACCCATAGCACCATCTGCGCCTGTAACGGCCACTGTAATGTTTTTGATATTTTCTTCCATAGTGAATTATTATAAAGTTGAATCGATAATTTTTCAACATATGATTTAAAATGCATAAATTTTCATAAAATTAAACTTAAAATTATTTACAGTTAAAGAAAATTGCAGTAGAATTGTATTAAAGTTAATTTTAAGAAGTGAAAATGGGAGAATAATTAAGTTATAAAAAAATTAATAATAAAGAATAACCATTTTCCCGAAGAGATTATCTTTGGAAATTTGGAGTTTCTTTTTTGTTCCCAGTAATGTGTTTGTGTATTCAATTGTAGAATCTTGGAAAACGGATTGAATTAAAAGATGAACAATGTGGTCGTATTCTACAAGTATAGGATAGGTACTTCCGGCTGATAAATACACTTCTTTTGTGGTTGTATTTTGAGACAAGTCTGAAAATCTGTTAATACTGGAAGCGTCGTTAGAAACGATTGATTCAGTTGAAACGCGAACACTTCCAGAAATAACTCTAAGTTCATAACGAGTTGGAGGTAAAACTAAGTTTCCATTTTGTGTGACGCAAGATGAAAATAATAAAAGAGAAAAGAAGAGTCCGATAGTGATAATAAAAGCATAATTTTTCATTTATTTAGATTTATAGTTGAATAAAGGGTTTAAGTAAACCCCCTAATCATATTCCGGAGATGAAAATGTTATACAAACAATATATAAAAGATTTAAATAATATTTTATTGATAATTGGCCGGTGCTACAGTATGTGGCTCGGCTTCTTCCATTGAAGGATTCAAGGAAGATAAAGTTTGTGTTGTAATTCCGTTGGAAAAAATAATTAAGAAAATGGGAGAATAATGAAAACAATGAAAAAAAAATTAATATTATTTCTATTTCTAATAATATCTTCATTAGGTTTTTCTGAAGAAGTTTTGAGTAAAGGTGATTATTTGATTCACACTGATTCGTTTATGAATTTATCGATTTATGAAACAGTGGACGGTAATAAACTTTCCATGAAAGAATTATGTAATATGATTTCTATGGTTCCAGATAATAAACAAATAATGAGGGAGGAAAAATTCTGGAGATCTGCAGGTTCCACTTTGATAGGAATTTCTGTGGCATCTTTGGGAATGTATGTTATGTGGACGCCCGCACTGGGGCGCATGTTTGTAAAGTAATAGTCTAAAAATCAAAAATATAGTATATTATTATGGTATGGTTGCCCTTT
>JAEDJS010000010.1 GCA_016296205.1 Treponema sp.
GTAGACAGAATATACATTATATTACTTAATCTATATTTCAAAAAAATCAACTTACTCCCTATTATTTTGTTGATTCTAGATATTCTTTAAGGTCTGGAACATATTTTTTGTCTTCATAACCGATGTGTTCCAGTATCCATTGGTATAAAAATTTTACAAAATTTAATGCTGTAGTAAAGTTTGCATTATTAAAATTATTTGCAGTTTCCAATACTTTTGCCGTGAACTCATTGTGGGCTTTTTTATGTTCCAGGAAATGTTCATAATTGCAATATTGCATCAATTTTTCTTCAGCGTTAAAATGAACTAAAACGTAATCTGTACATTTTTTTAAAGCTTGCATCAGTTGAGGCTCCCATTTAGGTAATTCCATTTTTTTGTAATTCATTAATTCTTTGTAAAAATCATTAGTAAGTAAAACAAGCTGCCTGTGCTGCTCATCTATAACAGGAATTCCGATTTCAAATTTTTTATCCCAAATAATAAATGTTTTTTCATCTGTGTTTGGTGTCATAATTTCATACTCCCACTAATATTATAAAGCTGTTTTTCCCAATAATCAAATTTAAATTGACTTTTCCCCATTTTTAATTGAAACTTTTTAAATTTTGTAAAATATTTTAATTTGTTTTAAAAATCTCACAATTTTACTAAATATTGTACAAAATTTAAAATAAATTGCATTATATACTATTAACTTTTGGTTATTCTGTCTACTATATTTATAAACTTTACATCTAATTTGAAGATTTTTTTTGAAATTATTTGGAAATTTCGCCGCAAGTTTTTTAACGTACTACCTGTGGTTAGTAAATCTAAAAATCATTCAAATTAAGTGATGAATAAAAAAATTATTTTATTTTTTAACTTTGGGATATTAAAATTAAATTACCAAACGTTCGTTAGTTTAAAACTACCAATCGTTAGTAAGCAATTTTTATAATAATTCTTCCAGATTTTCTCTGATATAATCCGCCTTCTCTTCAAGACCAATTTTACCTGTCTGCATAAAGAGCATGTTTGGATGAGCGCTGTCTAGTTTTATTCGTCCACTGCTTGATTTTATAAGGCGCAAAAGTTTATCAACATTCATTTTCTGAACTTGACCAAATTCAATTTTAGCAATCCCTCCATGTTCCCGTAAACTTGTAATAGAAAGCTTCCGGCAAATGATTCTGATTTTTGCAAGACTTAAAAGACTGTTTACTTCTGGAGGCAATGGTCCAAACCTGTCTATCAAATCATTTTGAACAATTCCCAGTTCTTCTGTTGTAGAAATTGAAGCAATTTTTTTGTAAACTTCCATTTTGTTTTCTGCAGTTGTAATGTAATCGTTTGGAATAAATCCAGTGTATTCAAGTTCAAGCAAAACTTCTTCCGGTGCCTGCCAGTTTTGTATTGTAAGTTTTTCTATTGCCCGGTTAAGCAGATGAAGATACATGTCAAATCCAACTGCGCAAACATCACCACTCTGATCTTTTCCAAGGAGATTTCCGGCTCCACGAATTTCCATATCTTTCATTGCAATTTTAAATCCACTTCCAAGTTCTGTAAAATCACTGATTACTTGCAGACGCTTCATTGCAACTTCTGAAAGTGATTTATTTTCCGGATAAAAAAGATATGCATAAGCCTTTCTGTCACTTCGGCCAACTCTTCCTCTAAGCTGGTAAAGCTGACTAACACCGTACATGTCTGCCCTGTCAATAATAATTGTATTTACATTTGGAATATCAATTCCGTTTTCTATAATTGTGGTAGAAACAAGAATATGTGCCCCACCCATTTTAAATCGTCTGAAAATATCATCCAGCTGATCACTTGTCATTTTTCCGTGGGCAGTTTCTACAATCATTTCTGGAACAAGTTTCTGAAGTTTCAGCTGAGTTTCAAGTAATGATTCAACTCGATTATGAAGATAAAAAATTTGCCCGCCCCTTTCAACTTCTTTTCTGATAGCCGCTGCAACTTTTTCGTCGTTGTATTCACAGACAACAGTTTCTACTGGCTGACGATTTTGAGGTGCTGTTGTAAGTAAACTCATGTCACGAATTTTTAAAAGGCTCATGTGAAGTGTTCGCGGAATTGGTGTTGCACTCATGGCCAGACAGTCAATATTTGTTTTTAATGTCTTTAATTTTTCTTTATCTTTAACTCCAAAACGCTGCTCTTCGTCTATAATAAGAAGTCCAAGATCTTTAAAGATTACGTCTTTTTGTAAGATTCGATGAGTTCCAACTATAATATCAACCTGCCCCATTGCCAGTTTTTGGAGAGTTTTTTTCTGTTCTGCTGGAGGAACAAATCGGCTTAATTCTGCAATAGTAACCGGGAAGTTTTTAAATCGTTCCAGACAGTTTTCATAATGTTGCTGAGCAAGAATTGTGGTTGGAGCAAGAAATGCTACCTGTTTGCCACCCATAACAGCTTTAAAAGCACTGCGCATTGCAATTTCTGTTTTTCCATATCCAACATCACCGCAAACAAGTCTGTCCATTGGAACAGGTTTTTCCATGTCGGCTTTAACTTCTGCAGTTACATTAAACTGGTCTTCTGTGTCTTCATAGGGGAATGCGGCTTCAAAGGCGGCCTGCCATTCTGTTTCTTTAGGAAATGCAAATCCACGGCTTGCCTGACGTTTTGAATAAAGGTCGATTAATTTTTCTGCCAGTTCTTCTACTGCCTGCTGAACCTTTGCTTTTCGTGCACTCCAGCTTTTACTTCCTATTCTGTCCAGTCTCGGGTGATTGTCTTCGTTTCCAACATATCGCTGAACCAGATTGACTTGTTCAATTGGAGTAAAAACAACTTCGTCATCGGCATACAGAAGTTTAATATAATCCCGTTCTGTTCCACTGGTTTTTACACGTTCAATTCCCTGGAAAAGTCCAATTCCATATTGAACGTGAACAACAAAATCTCCAGGATTTAATTCAACAAAAGTTTCGATAGCTTTTGATTTTGTTTTTCGCATTGATTTTGGCATCTGTTTGCGACGGCCAAAAATTTCGTTTTCCTGAAGAACAAGAATTTTTTTATCACTTATTGTAAAACCTTCTGTAAGGGCCAGAGATTCAACTGTTAATGGATACAGAGTTTTATCTTCTGGTTCAATAAAAGGTTTTAACATTTCTTTGATTCTAAGAGCCTGGTTTGGGTTATCTGCAAAAACAAAAATTTTCCAGCCCTGTTCCTGCTTTTCTGTAAGTGTTTCTTTTAAAAACTGCAGGTTGCCAAAAAAACTGTGGGAGTTTTCACATTCAATTTTGAGTACAGTTTTTGCTGAATTTCTGGTGACAGATTGAATCTTGGTGACAGATTGCTCAAAACTGTTACCATTTGCCCAGGAATTTTCATCCTGCTGACTTTGATCTAGATTACCATCACTGTCCAAAGATTTGTATCGTACAACATTTTGGGCTTTTTCCAGAATAGTTTCTGTGTCAAAAATCATTTCCTGGGGCGGAAGAACTGGAAAACTTTGGCGGGCAACTCTGTAACTGGCCATGTATTCATTTTGAATAAGGTTTTGACCGTTTAAAAGTCTGTCGTAGTCATAACACAAAATAAGTGAATCTTTAGAAAGATAGTCTAATACAGAATATTTTCTGTCAAAAAGGCAGCCATAAAAAAGTTCTTCCCCTTCGCTTTGAAAATTTATTCCAAGTTCTGTAATAAGTAATTCTTTTGCTTCTTTTGCCTTATCTGTAAGAGCCAGGTGGGGATTATTTTCTGTTACCGAACGTTCGTTAGATGATTGAATTTCACAGGTTTGGTATGATTCAACTTCCGAACGTTCATTAATTTTTGAGGATTTTCTTGATTTGTCATATTCCAGGTAGTCATTTGAAATCCCATCCTTATTAATGGCTTCAAGAAATTCATCAAGTTTCCTGGCTGATTCTTCTGTCCATAAAAATTCTTTTGACGGGTAAATAACAATCTGGTCAATTTTTTTGATACTAGTCTGAGTTTCCAGATCAAATGTTTTAATACTGGAAATTTCATCAAAATCAAAATTGATTCTGTAGGGAAAGATTTCACCGCTCATAAAAATATCAAGCACTTCACCGTGGAGTGCAAATTCACCTTTCATCCCTACTCTTGGAACCCTTAAATATCCTTTTGAAACAAGTGTATTTACGATTTCCGAAGTATCAACAGTCATTCCTTTTTTTAGAATAAATGACTGCTTTTTAATATATTCTGGTGGAGGCACAGGAGTAACAAATGAACGTTGAGTAACAATAAAAATTCTTGGCTTAAAACTGCTGATTTCATAAGACTGGTTTGAAATTGCCATTTTACTAAGAACGCCTGCTCTCTGACCAAAAATTGCACCACCTACAGGAGCTTTTCTGTAAGGAATCATTCCCCACCATGGAAGCTGATAAATTTCAACTTTATCCTGGTCAAATATTGTTTCCAGATCACATTGAATTTCATCTGCTTCTTTTTGAGTTGGCACCAGAATAAGAATATCTCCACTTGGTTTTTCTTTAGAAGCAACCTGGTTTGCGGAATGACGATATTGGATAAAATGGGTAAAATTCAACCTTATTCTTTCTAAAATTCCGGCTGTTAGAAAATTTTCAAGAGAACCTTTTAGTCCATGGAAATCAACGGGAAATTCAACTTCCTTATCAGCAATACTGTTTGTTGTAACCTTTAATTCGTTCCATGCGTTTAATTGTAGAAAAAGTGAATTTGTTGATAATGATTCTGCCATAACTTACCGATAATAGAAAAGAATACATCTTTACAGGAGATAAAATTGAAACCCGTAAGACTTTTATTAATTATAACAAGTTTGTTTATTTTTGCCAACAATTTATCTGCTCAGGAAAAAAAGACAAACCTTACAACAGATGAATACAATGATGCCTTAATGACAATCCGTTATTACGACAGAACAATGTATTATCCTGGAAACAGTGAGGATAATCCGGTTTATGTTCACATTACAATCTCTAATGAAGGAAGTAAAACACTGCACTTTAAATTAGCAGACGACAGAATGTTTAGTGTCGATTTTATTGCTTATACTGTAAAAAATAATCTTCTGCCAATGACTTCTGAGCTTGTAAGAAAGAGAACAACAAACCAGACTGTATATTTCCGTGATATTTCTCTTGAACCTGGTGAAGAATATTCATTTGTAGAAAACGTTAAAGAATATCTTGATATTGCAGACCCTTCAATTTATTACCTGGAAATGCGATTTTATCCGGAATTGTACAAGAATAAAAGCCTGTGCATTTCTTCCAACCGTTTAAGTCTGGAAATCCGGCCTACTCCAACAGCTGCTTCTTCAAGCTTCATTCCTGTAGAAAAAAAGACAGTTGCAGTTTTACAGCAGGAAGATATTAGTCCTGACCGTGTTGTTGAACAGACAATTCTTGCCCGCCAGAAAAGTTTGTGGGATCAGTTTTTCCTCTATCTTGATGTAGAAAGTCTTCTTAAACGAAATCAGGCTGCAATGAGAAAATATAACAGAGTAAGTGCTGATGAGCGCAATGATATGCTTAGAAATTTTAAAGCCGAACTTATGCAGGAAAGAATCGACAAAGATATTGTTGCTGTTCCAGTTAAATATAAAATTGACACAACAAATTATTCTCAAACACGGGGAACAGTAAAAGTTTACCAATGGTTTAAAAACGACACTTTCCTGGAAAAGAAACGCTACACATATTACGTTCAGCAGAAAGATGGTATTTGGACTATCTACGATTATGTTGTAGAAAACCTTGGGACAGAATAATTGAAAGTAATTGTAATTTCAGACGATGATAATTCAAGATTAAGACTCAAAAGACTTTTAGAAAGCAATGGATTTGAAGTAATTTCTTATACCTGGTTTTTAAAAGCTATTGATAACCTTGATGAAATTGAGCCAGATTTAATTATTATATCTGCAATTGATTTTCCCCGCCACTGGAAAATGCTTCCTTCACTGCTTAGTGTGCTGGAAAGTAAGAAAAATACAAAATTAGTTCTTTATATATCAGATGATTTTGACAAATTTGATTTAGAAAAAGCTGGATTCCTGGGAATTAACTGTATTTTTCCGGCTAATTTAAGTGATAATGATATTGTCCGGGGAATTAAACAATTATAATTGGAAAGTTAAAAAATGAGTAATGATAATAAAAAAGCTAAATTTTTTTGTGAAAATTGCAGTTCAGAAGTTGCCGCCAACGCAAGATTTTGTCCAAAATGCGGAAAATTTTTTAGTGCAGTACGATGTCCAAAATGTTTCCATACAGGAACAGTAAGAGTTTTTAAAAACGGATGTCCAAAATGCGGTTATTCAATGAGTGAACAGGAGCTGTTTGGAACAAGCACTACTCCAGACGGAACAGATCAGAAAAAATTAAGTTCTTCATCCAAGAAAAAAATTAAGAATGCATTTAAAACTTTTAATAAAAAGAATAAGGTTTCCAGAAATTCTGATGGATTTCCTTTATGGGTCTTTGGTGCCAGCATTTTAATTTTAGGCCTGCTTGTTGCTTTTATTTTTCTTCAATGCGGCGAAGGAAACAGCACATCATTTTTTTGAAATTATTGACTTTTTTAAGATAAAATGTTAATATAAATCAATCTTGCCCGGGTGGTGGAATTGGCAGACACGCTAGTTTCAGGTACTAGTGGGAGTAATCCCTTAGGGGTTCAAGTCCCCTTCCGGGCACTAAAGCTTTGTTAATTTCTAGCAAAGCTTTTTTTATTTTAAATTGATTTATATTTCAAAAGTAAAATCTAAGCCAGTTACTGGATGAACAAATTTTATTTTAAACGCTTCAAATTCAAATTTGTTTTCTCCAGCCTGAGGATTATAAACTTTATCACCTGCAATTGGAAAACCTATCCAACGTAAATGGCATCTTACCTGATGTTTGAAGCCTTGAGTAATATTGCAGACAACTTTATTGTCAGGATATAGTTCCACATTTGTTGTATAAATTTTGTTTACTGCCTTGTTTAATGCAGCCTTACCGCTTTTTTCTGTAACAGGCCTCACTTCACTGTTATTAATACCAAAATATCGGAACTTTGATGTTATTTGAAAATTCCTGCTATTTTGTAAAGAATTATTCTGAATAAAATCAACTGGTGGAAATGACTGGGAAAGATTTAAATCTTTATGAGCAAGGGGTTCAACTTTTGCCCTGTAAAATTTTGTAAAAAGATCTTTGGTCTGCTGTTCATACAAAAAATCGTAACATTCCTGGGTTGCAGCAATTAGCAGAAGTCCGGAAGTTTCGGTATCTATTCTGTGAAGAAGTCCGTATTCAATTTGTTTCTTTTTTGAAATAACATTTTTAAGAGCAGGAAATATTTCCATGGCCTGATTAATTGCGCAGTCGTCTTCTGGTTTTAAAGGTGCACTTGGCAGAGAAGATGGTTTATAAATTATGACAAATGGATTTGAATCTGTTGGAGGAACAAGAACCTTAATTTTTAAAGCACACATTTTGGAAACATCCTTTTAAGTTTCTGTTCAACTTTTAAAAATCTTTCTGGTGTAGAAGTTTTAAACATCTGTTTTTCTTTATTATCTGGTATAAAGATTTTGAGCATTCTTGAATGAAGCATTAGTGTGGCATCTGGAAATTGTTTGTCTTTTTTTCCATACAGTGGATCCCCTAATATTGGACAATTAATGAATTTCATGTGAACCCTTATCTGATGTGTTCTACCGGTTTTAATCCTAACTCGCATCAAGGAGTAATTTCCATAAGTTGAAATGCACTGGTATTCAGATACAGCAATTTTTCCTTCATTGGAAGCTGTTACCGCTTTAAAAATTTTTCTGTCTCTTGGGTCCCTTATTATCTGTGTTGTTATTGTATCATGCTTTTTGGGTGGAATACCGCAGCAAATGCAGATGTATTCTTTTACAAGAAATTTGTGATTCTGAAACTGTTTTTGAAGATATTCCTCTGAATCACGGTTTTTGGCAGTAATAATTATTCCGGATGTATCTTTATCAAGCCTATGCACAATCCCAGGCCGTCTTTTTACCAGCTGCTGAGAAATTGATCCTTCTTTTATTCCCTTTATATTTTCCCGTCCCCAATGATAAAGTAATCCGTTTACAAGTGTATTTTCCCAGTTTCCGCTGGCCGGATGTGTAACCATTCCCTGAGGTTTATTGATTACACAAACATTTTTGTCTTCGTAAATTATTTCAAGGGGAATTGGTTGAGCAATTATATCTTCCGGAACAGAATCTTCCCATTCAATTAGAATATTATCCCCGGGTTTAACTTTATAGGAGATCTTTTGAGCTTTTCCATTAATTGTAATACTTTTTACTCCGGTTTTTAACTTGCTTCTGTTCATTCCTCCAGGTAAACCGGCAATGTATGAGTCTAATCGGCATGTTTTTGAATAGTCAGACGGAACTGTAAAATTAATTTTTGCCATATTAATTGATTCCGTTTTCTAATAATTCATCCCCGTCTGAATCTTCTGTCTGTTCAACTTTATCTGAAATTGATTCATTATTATTTGATTCAGCATCGATTTTTTCTTTTTCTAAAATCAACTGTGTTTGTTTTCTCAACATTTCTCCTGCTTCTTCTGCACTAACCTGTTTTATGTTGATTTTTTCTATTTCCTTTAATCTGTTTACTTTCTGCATTTTTTTGCGTTTAATAAATCTTGTAATATGGTTTACACCTAAGTCTGTTAACCCTAACGCCAGGCTTACTGCACAGGAAATTCCAAGGATTTTTTTCTGCTCATCTAATGAATATTGGGAAGAACTTTTATTAAAGGGATTTGCAATTGATGTACTTGATCCATTTGCATATTTTATAATCCCATAACCAAATGTAACACCCAAAGTTGCAAAAGGAAGTGAACCAAATGTGATAATTTCTGTTCTTCTTAAATCTTTTGCCCATGAAGGAAATTCATCTTTACCGTATGGCTCAGGATTTGTATTCTGCGCAGATATTTTTGAGAAAATCGATAAAATAAGTAAAAGAGAAATAATTATTTTCAAATTTTTGTTAATCATTGATTTATTCCTTCTGTTTTTGAATAATCCCGGTGACCAAATATTGCAGTGCCTACTCTCACTTGTGTACTTCCTTCCTGAATTGCAATTTCAAAATCACCACTCATTCCCATACTCAATTCTTTCATATTAAAATCAGGAAATTCTTTATTTATGGTTTCAAGTGTTTCTCTTGCTTCAATAAAAGATTTTCTGATTAATTTTTCATCATCTGTAAAAGGAGCCATTGTCATTATCCCGCAAGGTATTACATTTGGAAATTCTCCCTGGTCAAACAATTCCATAGCTTTTAATATCTGATAAGCATTTTCAAAACCAGATTTACTCTCTTCCCCTGTGTGCAGTTCAAATAAAATTCTGATTGATTTTCCAGGAATCTGGAGCACCCTTTTCTGAATTTCTTGAATCAACTGGATTCTGTCAACTGATTCTATTGTTGAGCAGACTTGAACTGCTTTTTTTACTTTATTTGTCTGTAAACTGCCAATAATATGAAGATCAATTCCATTAATTTTATTCTGAGAATTTACAAGTCCGTCAAATTTTTCAATAGCTTCCTGAACTCTGTTTTCTCCAAACAGCAGCTGACCGGCATTTACTGCATCAAGAACAGATTGTAAAGGATGAAACTTACTGACTGCACATAGTTTAACGCAATCTGAATTTCTTCCACTTTTTTTTACAGCTTCCTGAATCTGGTAATTAATTTTTTCCAGGTTTTCTTTTATCATATTGTTCATGATTATACCTTTTATTTTTTGTTTGCAAGAATTGTTTCGCTTAAATTCAACAACTGTTTAACAGATAAACTTTCGGCCCTGTCATTTGGAGAAAGTCCTGCTTTGATAATCATTGAGTCAGCATCAACGTCAGGTAACATTACTTGTTTTATATTATTGTGAATAGTTTTCCGTCTTGCACTGAACAAAGCATGAACAAGGCTTACAAAATATTTTGTATTTGAACATTCCAGAGGTTTTTCTTTTTTTGTAAATAAAACTGCCTGGCTTGCAACATTAGGCTTAGGCCAGAAATTTCCTGCTCCAAGAACATTTAAAAGCTTAACATCATAGACCCACTGGCAAAGCACACTAAATGCGGAATAATTTTCTGTATTAGCCTTGGCACACATTCTTTCTGCAACTTCTTTTTGAACAGTCCATACACATCGTTCAAAAACCATACCTTCTGTAATAGTGTCTGCAATAAATGTTGCTGCAATATTGTAAGGAAGGTTTCCGCAAACTCTTTGAGGCATTCCATTTTGGGCTGGGATTTTTTTCCAAGTTTTAAGACAATCACCTTCTATAATTTTGAATTTCTGTCTATCTTCAAAATCCTTAAAAAATTCGTGAAGGCAGGCAATAAAACCACGGTCAATTTCAAAAACTGTAACGTCGGCACCTTTTGTTAAATAATCCCAAGTCATGCATCCAAGACCGGGTCCGATTTCCCATACTTTTGTATTTTCTGATACGTCCAGCTGTTCTGCAATTTTTTTTCTGGCATCCCCATTAATCATAAAATTCTGACCAAATTTCTTTTGCATAGCCATATTTCTGCTGTCAAGAAATTCTTTAAGCTGTGCGGGAGAATTATAAAAATCAACAAGAGAATTAATATCCATCTGTAAAAAAATCCTTTTTAAAAATAAATTGGTCTAACTGATGCAAAAAGTTTAACAAAAAATTCAATAAATTCATAGAGCTTATTTAAAATAATACCGCAAACAGCTCCCATGAAAGGAAAAGCAAAGCACAAAAAAATTAGTAAAGTAGCCAGAGTAAGAAAAAAAGTAACAAGGGGGCCAACAACAACGCTTGAAATAATTCCTATTGGAGTGAAAGTTTTGAATAATTTGATTGTTACAGGGCAAGTTGCAGTTTGAGCTGCCAATGATGTGCATAATGCATTATTTAATCCAGGAGGTATTATTGCACTGAATAAGGGTTTTACCAGTGGTGTAATTACAATTATGCCCAAAAGTGCACCATAACTAAGCATAAACGCAGGCGAAAAAAGATGTTCAGGGAAAATCACGGAATGAACAAGAAATGCACCGCACAGACAGACTATGCTTATTGAACTTTTATTGGAAATTTTAGAAAGGAATAATGTTGTAAAACTGCAGAGAAATGCTCTGAATAAAGACGGGCTTAATCCAGCAAACCAGATAAAAAAAATGATAGAAAAAAGTTGAACCGGAAACAGATATTTTTTACCTGCAATTTTATATCCGATTTTGCCGCTAAGGTTAGAAACGAGACTTAAATGCATTCCGCTTAATGCAAGAATGTGGGAAAGTCCCGCCAATTTAAAATCATCCTGGATTTTAAAATCAAGATAATCTCTAGTTCCTGCAAGAAGTGAAAGAATAAAAAAACCGGCTTTACCCCATCCGTACATTAGTCTTTTGAACATATTACGGCATTTTGCTCTGAACAAATCTATTTTGCCCCAAAAATCAGTTTTAAAATGGCAGTCAATTATATCTTCTGCAAAAAAAGCTTCTGTTGTGGGATTATATTTTACTTTAAGTTTAACACAGGCTCCCTTTTCCATAAGAAAGCAATTTCTGGAAACAGTATATAATTTTCCGGGATTTAAAGATTGAAGATCTTCACTTTTGAATGCTACTTTAATTTTTCCTTTTGCTTCACATAAATTTGCTTTTTCTGCATTCAGTTCCACAAGATATTTTTTACCTTGGGACACAATTACCGGATTTCCAGAGATTTTGCCTTCTAATGTTGTAATATCAGATTTTTTTAAAAGACATAAAAAAGGTTTTTCTGTTTTAACTGGAATTATTCTGGAATAAACAAGAAATGATACAATAAAAGCTGCAATAAAAACTGGATTACTAACTGTTCTCCTAAATTCTACCATTTTAAATTATCAAGGGCAGATTTTGCAGCTTCAAGTACCTCCTGTGTATAATCTAAGTATGTTACAAACAGAAGTTCATCAAAAGCCTGCTTGTCTCCCAATCCTCCTAAAGAATTTATAACACTTAGAACAACCTGAGTATTTACAGGTTTATTTTCCTGAGTGCTTCGATTAAGGAAGTTAAGATATTTGATTAATGGCAAAACCATATTCTGAGAAGCAATCTGTGTACAGCTTTGAATAATACTGATGAAATCTTCTGCAGAAAGCTGTTCCTTTTGATAAAGGTTCTGTGCCAATGGAAAATAATCAGCTACAACTTCAGAAGACATTGACCAGTTTGTCTGAGCAAGAAGATTTACAGATTCACTCATTAATTTATTTTGTGCCGGAGAAATATCCTGTTCTTCATCTATATTAATTATAGACAAAGAAAGTGATTTTTGAGCCAATTGACCTTTAACAAATTCAGGAATTTCTGAAGAATTTTTTATAAGATTTAATACCATCAGTTTTTGTTCAACTGGTGCTTTTGTAAAAAGATTAATTAAATCGGCAGAAGCATTAACAGCTAAAGTTGAGTAGGCACTTTGGATATAACTTGAATACTTTGGCCACACATTTGCTATATCAGCTGCGAAAAGAATTGAAAAACTTTCATTGTTTCCAATTTTTCCCATAAGGTTTACAGCAGAAAGAATTACAGATGTCATAGGCTGATTATTCAATGCTTTATCAGAAACATAATCATTTACAAATTTTACATTTTCCGGATTATTAAAAACTGCAAATCTATTCAAACATGCAATTTTAACATTATCGCTGGAAAAATTTTTAAAACAGCTTTGAATTTTTTTACAGACAAGCTTAACATCATTAAGCTCCATAAGAGACGCTGAATTGTTGAAATTCTTTAGGACATTAATTGTAAGATTATCAATATCTGCATCTGGACCAATAAGTGAATTACTTTGAATACAGAAATCAAGACAGTCAGAAAGAAAAACATAATTATTGTCTTTACCTGCAAAATCAACAGCCTGGATTTTCTGAGCAATGTTCCCCTTTGTAAACAGCATCTGATATACAGATACTTGATTCTGGGCCGATAAATTGAAATTTACCGAGAGAAAAATCAAAATTGCAGTTAAAATCCTGAAGCTGTTTTTCATAATCATAAATCCGGCAAAGAGCGTGAAATCTCTTCCAGTGTTTTATTATCTATTTCGCTGTCTTTTAAATCAGGAATATTAATTGATTCTTCCGGTAAAAGAACATCAGACTCTGTTTTCTGTTCATCTGTTTTTCGCCGGCCACCAAATGTAATTGCTTCTTCAACTACATTTGCATCTTCCCCAGAATCAATAGCATCACTTTGAGTTTCTTCAATAGCTCTGTTAATTTCTTTCTGTTCTTCTGGTATTACATTGTATACATAAGTTAAAATTGCATTTTTCATTGAAGGTTCAATATGAGTACATTCAAAATGAAGTCTGGACTGGTTAATTGTTTCATTGTATTCAACTGAACGAACAACTCCAAACATCATAATAAAGGTTTGGCCAATTGAAAACTGCAGTTTAAGCTGAACATCGGCCATGCCTTTGCCACCAATTCTAATCATGGCCCCGTCTTCACTGATGTTTTCAAGGAGACATTTATAGCCGGGAGTATTTTCTACGATTTTGTAATCAACAATTTCCTGCTTGATAATATAAAGCTGGGCATCAATTTTACAGTCACAACGAACGCTCTGACGTTTCTGTGCTCTCAAAAGTTTGTTTGTGTGGGCAACATGAATGCAGGAATCACCGTTAAACATACCAGATCCAGTTACAACTGAATCAAAAACATAACTGGCATCACCCTTTTTCCACAAATAAACGTTAATCTCATGGCCTTCCCATTCATCCCCTGGAACTTTAATCATTCCGTCCTGCTTAGGAATCTTGAAGATCAATTCATGGCCACTGGAAAGAATTTCACTTTCAAAAACACCTTTGCCTCTTAGAATAATGCGGATTCTTTGTCCTTTCATAAGTGAACGGGTATCATCCATTCCTTTTTTGTTCTCTTTATCAATGGCTATTCTTGTTCTGTAATCATAAAGTTTAGTAAGAAAACTCTGAGTCTGATAAGTATTTTCCTGACCTTTAGATTTTGCCAACGTAAGAAACTGACTGATACACCGGTTCAAAGTTGGAACAGAAACATAAAGAGTCATAGGATCTTCAATGTTGCAGTCTAATGCAAGTTTCCATAAAGCCCGTATTTCTTTTAAACGGAATTGTGAATCATGACCAGTAGCAAAAAATCTGATTTTTTCCCTGTATCTTAAAATGAGACGAATGCCAAATAAAATAAGCAGAATCGCGGCGGCACTAATGTAGAAAACAAGCATTTGAAATTGACCTCAAACCATTATTAATATATCATAATTTGTATGAAATTAAAACTACTTTCACTGCAATTTACTATATTATTCGCATTTTTTTTGCTTCCTCCAGTTTTTGTTCCACCGGAAAATACTGCTTCTTTAAGTTTTTCTCCATTTGTTTTTGTCTATTTGATTCTTGGTGTTTTGCTGAACATTCAGTCCTACAGATTAAAAAAAATGTTTGCTCCTGTTTACCCCCAGAAACCTGGAAAATTTACATATATTACAACAGGAACAATTTGTTTTGGCATTATGATGATTCTTTTTGCCCTTGTTCAGATTGTTGGTTTCATTTTTCCAGAAACTTCCAATGCTGCAAATTTTGAGAATTTAAATTTAAATCCATTTAAATTTTCAGCAATTGTTTTTCAACTGGCGGTAATTTCTTTTGAAGAAGAAGTTTTATACCGTGAATTCTGTCCCCTGTGTCTCGATGCTTTTGCTGCTGGCAAAGATATAAAATTCAGAAAAGTGTACAAAATAATTGCAGAAATTTTTATGCTTTTGATTTTTGCTGCAGGCCACAGATATTTAGGTTTGATTGCAGTTTTAAACGCATTTTTATGTGGAATTGTTTTAAGAGTGTGTGCTTTCAAAACTGATTCAATATATACAGGTTCTATTATTCACTTTATTTATAACCTGATTAATTTTCTTCTTTTAATTTCTGGTAAGTAGACTGACTAATAGTAAATTCAAATTGAATTTCCTGGAAAAGCTTTTTCTGCTCTTCTGAATAGTAAGAAGGAACATTGATTTTTTGAACAGCATAGAATTTTGAACTGTCTGAATCTTTAAAAATTTTAGTCCAGATAACAGCACCAGTAGAAAATTCTTTTTTAATTGTATCAAAAATTTGATTATCAGAGAAAGATTTTTCGGATAAAGGGCCTCTTCTTGGAAACATATAAGTTGATTTTAAGTCGAGGCCGGTAAATTGAGAAGCATAAACGGAAGGTTCAACCCAGAAATTCAAATCAGTCTGGAAAAATTTTGAAAATACATCTTGAATTTCAAAGGTTTTTGAATCAGCTGAAGACTTAATGCAGATTTTACCAGTAAGATAATTAATATTCCCAAAATACACTTCCGTAACAGCGTTTCCCTGAAGGTAAAAAGTCAATACATCCCTGTCTTGCATCAGATCAAAATTATCAAGATATAAGGATTTTTTTTCTTCCCCTTTAAATTGAGTAAAACTTGCAGAAATAAGATTATCAAGATAGTTTTGATTTACGGGATAGACTTTTCCGTTATATCTTATCATCCAGATATTATCTGTATTAAAAAAATTAAAAATTTTCCCCCCGGTTTTAAGTTCAATATTCTGTATTCTGCCGGAATAATTTTGGTTTAATATGCTAAAGGTTGATTTTGAAGGAATTTTTGCAATTTTAAAAACAACTCCCGCTAAAATCATTAATGCTAAAAAAATATCTGCAATTACAAGAAATTTTTTCATTTATATTTCTCCATCTGCACTTCTATAAGAGAATAAATTCTTTTATTTTGTATTTTTCGGATTAATACAGATAAAGTCAAAAGAATGAACCAGCATAAAATTACAAATATACAGCACCAGATGTAAACAGTTGGAAAATATTTATATTTTGATTCTTTATACACGTATTCTGGAAAATTTGATTTATTGTGAACCTTTGAAAGCTCTGAAAGTCCTTTTAATTCAAGAATTGAATCAACTGCAAAAGTCAAACTGCCTGTATCAGGAATTCCACCGCCAGAAATAATATTCAAAATATTGTTAGAAAAAATATACTGATCGGCGAAAACTTTAATATCAATATTACCTGCCCCCAATGTTCTGTACCCATAAAAAGTGCCTTTTAAATCTGCACCTACTGTAAACTGGCCCTCTTCCTGGCTATTATGGGTAAGCTGCTGCAAAATAAATGGATTAACTTCGTATTGATCCTGAAACTTATGCTGAATCCATGAATTTTCTGAAGTAAAAAGAACAGGTGTTATGCTGTTATTTTTGTTGATATCAGAATCTTCATAAATATTAAAATAACCTGGCCAGACAGAAACAAAGCTGTTTTTTACATGAAGTGATTTTTTTTCTGTAGTTATTAATGGCCAAAGAGAATAATCTATAAGTTCTACATCTGTGCCGTTTTTAGAAAAAAAGTTCATTTTATGGCAATTTTTGCTTTCAATTAAATCATTGCCGGAAACAAGTCCAAAAGAACCAAGCATTTTAATAATCGGATCATTTTTTTGTGTTACCTGCCATGTAGAAAAATCAACAGAATTTCTGGATGTACAGATAAATGCTTTATAACCGGAAAATAATTTCTGCTCAATAATCTCTGCATCAGAAGAAGACAGATTCTGAGACCCGATTAAAAAAATTGTTTCCCCTGGAAGAAAAGACATTTGATTAAGAGGAAGCTGAACTTTTCTAATTAAAAGACCACTGGCTTCCAGAAATGCAGTGAGATAACTGTAATCATTGTCAAGTGAAAGATTATTTGCACAGACTAATGCTACATTCATTTGTTTTCCAGAAAAATAATAAGAAAGTTTAAGATCAAGATTATATTCCAGTGTTACAGAATCAATTGCAAAAGGAACAAAATCCTCTATTCCGCCGTAATTAACAGAAAGAGCTGCAAAAACTTTTGTATAAGTTACAGAATTTGATTCCCCAGTCTGAACATTCTGACCGCTAATTCCCGATGATTGAAGTTTATGCTCCAGTTCTGAATCAGGACGGACTTTTAAAATTTTAACTCTGGCATTTTTTAGTTTCCCAATTTCTTTTAAAAATTCCAGAGTATCAGATGTTTCTGGATAGATTTTTTTAAGTTGAGGACTGTAATAATATGTTAATTCAACAGGAAATTCCGCAGAAGCAAAAAGTTCTTTTGTGCATTTAGAAATTGAATTCTTTTTTGCAGCAGATAAATCAATTCTGAAATTCCAGATACTGCTAAAAATCAATGACAGAATAATAAACAGCAAAAAAAGAATAATTTGAACTGGTGATTTTTTTAAATAAAATCCATATCTGCATCTAACAATTAAATCTCCGGCAAATAAAAAGGCAAAAGAAAAAATAAGAAAAAAACAGATATCTTTAAAAATCAGAATTCCCTTTGAAAAACTTGAAAATTTTGTAAAAAACAAATAATTCAGGCAAAGCAAAAAAATTACAGATAAAGCAAAACCAATTCCCCGGTTGCCTACTGTAGAAAAAATCAATCCTGTAAATGATGAGCAGAGAAGAAAATAAAAAACAAGACCAGTAATGCTGCAGAAAACCTTTGAAAAATCAACGTAACCAAAACTGTTAACAGCAAAAACTACCGGCAGAGAAAAAAAGATACTGCACATTAAAAATAATAATGATGAAATAATTCTGTAAAAGTTGATTTTTAAGGGACTGTCTGGAATATCTGTAAAATCAGTTTTGTCAAAAAAACTACAAATTAATGGAACAAGAATTACACAGTTAAGTGCCAATATTCTAAAGAAAAAGCTTATATTCGTACTGGAACCGGTTTTTGCCATTTTAAAATATAAAACGTAAAAAATAATGGAAAACAGGTTAAATCCAAGGCAGAATAAATAAGTTAGTGGATTTCTGGAAAGCTGGTTAAAAATTCTTAAAAAATTTTTTGATTTTGTCACTGGCTTTCCTCCGGGGTAAGATTATCTTCTAACAAATATGATTTAAATTCTTCCACAGAGCTAGAAACTATCTTACCATGTCTACAAATATAGACATAATTTCCATAATTCTGGGCTTCTTCTGTATGATGAGTAGAAAAAATTACAACAGACTCTTTTGAAATTTTTTTAAGGCTTTTAAATATCTGGATCTGAAGGTTTGCATCAAGCCCACTGGTTACTTCATCAAGAATATAAACAACTGGCTGTCTGCAATATGCTTTTGCAAGACTAATTCTCTGTTTAAAACCTTTAGACAAAGTGATTGCTTTTGAATTCAATACGTCAAAAATACCAAAAAGGCTGCATGATTTTGCAATTGTTTCAGAAATTCGGTCTGGACAAAACATTTTACATTCTTCAGAAAGAATTTCAAGAACAGTAAGATTATTGTTTAAAAATGGAATTTCAGGGACAAAAGCAGTTTTTTCTTTTAGTTCCAGTTGATTGGAATAAATTTTATTTCCCTGAATAACAGAAATTTGTCCATTATCCGGAAAAAGCTGCCCGCTTAGAATTTTAAAAAAAGTAGATTTTCCCTGGCCGTTTAGACCAAGCACACAGTACAAGCTGCCATTTGCGGCAGAAAAATCAACTTTATTGAGAACATTTTTATTCTTAAAAGATTTTGAAACACCTAGGGCTTTTAATTCAATCTTCATAAATAATATCAAACTTCATTCTGTCTTTTGTAAGTACAGTTTCCGGAAAAACTTCCCTGGCTTCCTCAAGAAGAACATGAAGATCATTGTCTGTATATCGTGGGCTGTAATGAATCAGACCCATTTTTTTAACTCCAGCTTCTTTTGCAATTTGTGCAGCTTGTGTAGAAGTCATGTGCTTTTTTTCTTTTGCCTGATCACTACAGTCCCTGCTGAACATTCCTTCGCATATTAAAAGGTCGCTTCCCTGAACTTCCGGTGCAATTGAAGGCAAATACATTGTATCAGTCACAAAACTGAATTTTCTTCCGCTTCTGTTTTTTCCTACAACCTGTTCTGAAGAAATTTCAACTCCGTCTTCATTCAATACACTTTCACCATGCTGAAGTTTGCCCCATAGTGGACCTTTTGGAACTTTTAATTCCATTGCCTTTTCCGGATTAAATTCACCAGGTCTGTCTAATTCTTCCAGTGTATAACCTACGCAGGTTTTTGTATGTTCAAGAGGAAATGATCTGATGTAAAAATCTTCTCCACCATAAATTACACCTGGTTCCGTGATTTCGTTTACAACAATGGGATAATTTATATACATATCAAGAACCTTCCGGCTTGTTTCGATATATTCAGCAATTTTTGGAGGCCCGAATATATAAAGAGGTTCTGTTCTGTCTACCTGACTTGACAGCATAAGAATTCCAGGCAAACCTGTAACGTGATCTGCATGAGTATGACTTACAAATATTGCGTTGATTTTCTTCCACTTTAAGTTAAGGCGTTTAAGAGAAACCTGTGTACCTTCACCTCCATCAAAAAGAAATAAATCACCTTCACGGCGCAAAAGTACCGAAGTTAAATGTCTGTACGGAAGGGGCATCATTCCGCCGCAACCTAAAATAAAAGCTTCCATGTTCATAACTGTTTTAGAATACAATTTATGTCATTTTTTTTCAATATATTAAAAAATCTGTTTTTAATGGACAAATAGAAGAAAAAGGGGTATAATCCTAAGTTATGAAAGGAATTATTTTAGCCGGTGGATCTGGCACTCGTCTTTATCCAATCACAAAAGCAGTTTCAAAACAAATCCTGCCTTTGTATGATAAACCAATGATTTATTATCCATTGAGTGTCCTTATGCTCAGTGGTATTCGTGAAGTCCTTATTATTTCTACCCCACGTGATATTAGTGTTTTTAAAGAACTTTTCGGTGACGGCAAATGGCTTGGAATGAAGTTTGAATATGCAGTACAGGATAAACCAAGGGGTCTTGCAGATGCATTTATCGTTGGAAAAGATTTTATTGGAAATGATTCAGTTGCACTTGTTCTTGGGGACAATATTTTCTATGGACAGAGTTTTACTTCAACTTTAAATAAAGCGGCCGAAAAAGTAAATACAAAAGGCGGTGCTGTAATTTTTGGATACTACGTAAAAAATCCTACTGCCTATGGTGTTGTAGAATTTGACAAGTCTGGAAAAGTTCTTGGAATTGAAGAAAAACCATCTGTTCCAAAATCAAATTATGCAGTTCCGGGGCTCTATTTTTATGACAATTCAGTTGTAAAAATTGCAGCAGACATTAAACCAAGTGCCCGTGGAGAAATCGAAATTACAGAAGTAAACAATACATATCTTAAAAGAGAAGAACTTAATATTGAGCTTCTTGGACGAGGAATGGCCTGGCTTGATACAGGAACTTACGACGGTTTGCTTGAAGCTTCAAACTTTATTGCAACAATTCAGAAACGTCAGGGAATGTATGTAAGCTGTATTGAAGAAATTGCTTTCCGCAATAAATGGATTACAAAAGAACAGCTTTTAGACCTTGCAAAAGGATATAAAACAGAATACGGTCGCTATCTTGAATTCGTTGCTGGCACTGAAAATTAATCATTAGGAGGGAATATGCCATTCACTTTTAATAAATGTAAAACTTCAGATGGAATTGAATTTCCTGGATTATATGAAATACAGCCTAAAATTTTTGGAGATGCAAGAGGATACTTTTTAGAAAGCTACAGTGAAAAGGATTTTTTTGCTGCAGGGCTAAATATGAAATTTGTTCAGGATAATCAGTCATCGTCTACAAAAGGTGTTTTACGGGGACTTCACTTTCAGAAACTTCATCCCCAAGGAAAACTTGTGCGCTCACTTTTTGGTCAGGTTTATGATGTGGCAGTTGATTTAAGAAAAGGCTCTCCCACTTTTGGAAAATATTACGGCGTAGTTCTTGACTGCGAAAAATCAAATATGTTCTACATTCCTGAAGGTTTTGCCCACGGATTTTATGTAATGTCTGATCTGGCAGTTTTTGCATACAAGTGTACAGATTTCTATCATCCGGAAGATGAAGGTGGACTTATGTGGAATGATGATACAATCAATATTGATTGGAAAAAAATTGCAGGAGAAATTACTCCTCAGCTAAGTGAAAAAGACGGTAAACATCCTGCTTTTAATTTTGAAAACAATTATTTTGACATTAACGGAGTCTGGCAGAAATGATTTGGCTTATTGGTTGTAAAGGAATGCTTGGAACCGAAGTTTCAAGACAATTAACGGAAAACAACTTTTCATGGATTGGAACAGACCGTGATGTTGATATTACAAACTACGATGAACTCAATAAATTTGCATTAAGTCACAACACTGGTTACAAAGGTGAAAAAATCAACTGGATTATCAACTGTTCAGCATATACAGCCGTTGATAAAGCAGAAGAAGATACAGAAATCTGCAAAAAGCTTAATGAAGACGGACCAAGAAATATTGCCCGCCTTGCAAGAGAAATTGGTGCAAAATTAATTCATATTTCAACAGATTATGTTTTTGACGGCACAGGAAAAGTTCCTTATACAGAAGATATGGAAAGAAAACCACTGGGTGTATACGGTGCAACAAAAGCTGCTGGAGAAGAAGCGGTAGAAAATTCAATGTCTACTTACTACATACTCAGAACTGCATGGCTTTATGGTTTTGATGGCAAAAATTTTGTTTATACAATGACAAATGCAATGAATACCCGAGAAAGCGTAAAAGTTGTTTCTGACCAGAAAGGTTCACCAACATGTGCGGTTAATCTGGCAGCAGTTATGATTAAAATTATTCTTTCACATACAAATGCAACTTCAATTATCGGGAAAGGTTCGCCTCTGCCCTATGGAATTTATCACGTAACCGATGAAGGTGAAACTACATGGTTTGAGTTTACCCAGAAAATTTATAAATTGGGTAAAAAATATAAGCGGATTTCAAACTTAAACTGCCAGATAAATCCATGCACTACAGAAGAATATCCTACCGCTGCAAAACGTCCGGCATATTCAGTGTTGAGTAAAGAAAAAATTCAGAAGATGCTAAAAATCAAACTGCCTAAATGGGAATCAAGTCTTGAAAAATTCATCAAGAGCGAAAAATTCGAAATCAGATAATTAATTGGAGAAAAAAATGAGAAAGCTTGGAAATATTTTGGTAACTGGAGGAGCCGGATTTATCGGTTCTAATTTCATTCATTACTTGTTCGGACATTCAACTGCAAAAGGAAATCTTTTTAATGATGCTAACTTTGAAGGAAAAGTTGTAAATGTTGACTGTCTCACTTATGCTGGAAATGCAGAATCTCTTAAAGATATTGAAGAAAGTTTTGGTGGAAGCCGTTATTTCTTTGAAAAAGTTGATATCTGCAACCGGGAAGAAATTGAACGGATTTTTAAACAATATGATATTGACACAGTAATTCATTTTGCTGCAGAAAGTCATGTTGACCGTTCAATTCTTGGGCCAGAAGCATTTGTTAAAACAAACGTAATGGGAACTTTTACTCTCCTTGATGTTGCAAGACAGAACTGGCGCAATGCTGACGGAACATGGAAGGACGGTGTTTTATTCCACCACATTTCTACAGATGAAGTGTATGGTTCACTGGGAGAGACTGGATATTTTAGAGAAGATACTCCTTATGATCCACGTTCACCATATTCAAGCTCAAAGGCATCAAGTGATCATCTTGTAATGGCTTACTTCCACACATACAATATGCCTGTAACTTTAAGTAACTGTACAAATAACTACGGCCCATATCAGTTCCCGGAAAAGCTTCTTCCTCTTATGATTTCAAATATTCGGGACGGCAAAAACCTTCCTGTTTACGGCAAAGGTGATAACATCCGGGACTGGATTTATGTAGAAGATCACAACCGGGCTGTATGGCTTATTGTAAAAAACGGCCGTACGGGAGAAAAATACAACATCGGTGGCGAAAACGAATGGCAGAATATTAAGCTTTTGCATAAAGTAATTGAATTAACAGCTGCTAAAACAGGCAAAACTGTTGAGGAAGTAGAAAAAACTATTACTCATGTAACAGACAGAGCCGGCCATGACAAACGATATGCCATTGACTGTACAAAAATTAAGAATGAACTGGGCTGGCAGAGAAAAATGACTTTTGAAGAAGGCCTTGAAGAAACAGTTGACTGGTATCTTAACAATACAGAATGGCTTAATCACATTCTTAGCGGCGACTACAAAAACTGGATTACAAAAAACTACTCAGGAAGAAACTAAAATATGAACAACTATTCAAAGTTAGGGGCTATGTTTTTATCTGGCCTTATTTTATCTGTACCCTTAAAGACAAATGCTCAGTCTTTGAATAACCTTCCCCTTAAAAGTCTGGAAGAAGATTACGCTGATTTTTTAAGTTTAACTGGAGATCTAACCCCAGAATATTTAAATTTCAGAACATTAAGTGATTCCACATGGACTTTTTCTCTTAATGGTGACAGTTCTGTACCCATGGAATCAAATTCTCAACAGATTAATCACCTTTGGGGGCAAAACAATCTTGGAACAATGGGTACACTTTTTACACCATCTGTACCCAAAAACAACTGGTTCGTAAACGGAATCAATCAGAGAATCAACTATAGAATCTACGGTCCTGAAAATTATTCGGTTTACAACGTAAATTTGCCTCATGGATACAACGATATGGGCATGTGGCAGGGAAAAGGTTTTAACTCAGCATTAACAGCAGGTTTTAGATTTGAAGGCTATGGTTTAGAACTGACTTTCAGACCCCAGATAAGTTTTTCACAGAATCTGCCTTTTGATTACATGACCCCGGAAAGTTATACAAAAGATACAACCGGTAAATATAAAGACAAAGCAGACACATATGGATATTTTTACAAAACAACTATGGATAAACCCCAGCGTTTTGGAGACAGTGCATTTTTTAACTTTGATTTTGGCGACTCTGAAATCAGATATTCATGGAACAATTTGACTTTAGGTTTTGGTACCGAACCAATATGGCTTGGACCTGCAAAATTTAATCCCCAGCTTCATTCAAACAATGCCCAGACTTATCCAAAAATTGATGCCGGCCTTCGAAAACAGAAAATTATTCTTCCATTTACAGATATAAATTTAGGTTTCATAGAAGGAAGAATCTGGACTGGATATTTAACAGAAAGTGATTATTATGACAACGATCCCGAAAATGACCACAATTTGCTTCACGGACTTTCAATGAGTTACGCTCCAAGTTTTATTCCGGGGCTTACTTTAGGAGCAAACAGAATCTGTTTAGTTCATGCCCAATGGTCCAACATGATTTACATTATCCCAATGAACAAAAATACTATTGATAATTCCAACAAACAGGGAGAGGACCAGAAAATTTCCTTCACCCTTGACTGGAAATTTGCCAAATATGGATTTGAATGTTACAGCGAATGGGCCTTTGACGACTTTACTTCCAATAAATGGGCAAATCCCTTCCATACAATGACAGTTACTGCCGGAGTAAAACAGGCTCTCTCCATTCCAAGATTTCCGGATTTTAAAATTCTTCTTTTTGCAGAATTTACAAGTCTGGAAATGTCACAGGATTTTCAGCTGCAGTGGACTTATGGCGGACTTTATCAGCATCATCAGATTACTCAGGGGCATACAAACAGAGGCCAGCAGATTGGTGGCGGAAACACAACTGGTGGAAACTGCCAGGAAGTTGGATTTGAACTTTATCATCCCAAATTCAAACTGCAATGCTATTACAACCGAACTACTCCAGACAATAATTACATTTACAACAAAGCTGTTGATAACAAAGCATCAGACATAAACGAACAATGGTATGCATCATATGAAACCCATTCCGGTTTTCAGGGTACAATTGATTACTTTTTACTTCCTCAGTTAACATTAAAATTTGGGTTCTATGCTGAATGGGTCTGCAACTACAAATATATTCTTAATAATGAAACTACAAATTATTCAATCAGCTGCGGGGCAAAATATAATTTTTAGAAAAAAGTGGAGATATCAATTCCCCACTTTATAATTCATTTTGCTTAAAATCAGAAGAAAGCCTTGAATCCCAAGTTCACAACACACCCATTTTTAACAGGATATTCATCTGTGTTGATTTTTGAATATGGAGTTTTCCAGTTAGCCTCATCTCTTGTAACTGATCCAATTGAAGTAAAGAAACTGTTAACATAACCAACAGACATATTGAATTGAACAGGGATTTTAAAATCACTCATATCATAGGAACCGTAAACAGATATTGCATTTGTCCACTGGTATGTTCCGTCATGAAGGAAATATTTTTTAAGTGTAGCTCTTTCTCCAACCGGATTAAGTTCAGAATAAATTGAACTTCCCAAAACCTGCTGTGAACCATAATCGGCACCGTGTCTTGAAAACTGGTAGCGCAAACCACAAGTTGAATTTACTTCCGGAACAAATTCAAAATTCAAAAGAATTTCATCACTGTTTGGCGGCATGTAATAACCAATGCAGGAACCATTATTTGTATAGCTTTCACTTACATAGTCATCATAATAAGGCTGATTCAAAAGAGACTGATGTGTGTAACAGTATGGTTCAACCTTTGTATATCTTAATGAAACTTTTCCAAAGGGCAGCCACGGAATATTTGCTTTTACACCACCCTGATAAGCAAACATACATCTTTCCATTTCAAATATATTTGTTTTAAGCCCGAAGGTTTCATCAAGGAAGAATGATCCCCATACACTAAAATATTCTGGCAAAGTATATTTAACATTTGCAAAAAGAGAAAGATTATCGTAATCACCAACGTTATTCTGGAATACAACTTTATCTACAAATGGGAAAAAGTATCCAAGCTCAAATCGTTTTGGAAAAATACTTGCACTTCCAAAATCAGCATGGAAATTCTTAAAATCAGCTTCCAATAAAGTAACAGCGTAATTTGTCTGGAAGTAATAAGAATCGTTATGGATTTCTCCATGGCTAGTAAATGCATTGCCGTTTATATACCCCTGATTAGGAAATTCAAGAGAACCAAAAAGAGTGCTTAATGTAAAATATGGGGTGATTTTAAACTTTGCATCAAAACCGGTAAAAGGTCTTGCCATTCCGTTTAATACAAGTGAAGACCCGTTATCCATTGCAGCCCATTCACGGTCCTGGCGGGCAATTCCTATTTCTATATTATCATTAAGCAAAGTAGTGCGCAGATCTCCCATCATTGAAAAAGCAAGAGATATTTCATTACACCAGCCGTTAAGATCGCCACCTGTACTTAAAATTCCAATGGAATAAACAGATCCGTCCCAGAATTTTTTATAAGTATAAGGTAGACAACTGTTGTTTTGGAATTTATTTATAGTTCGGATTGTATCATCAGGATTTCCATTTTCATCAACACTATACCAGTATTTTCCAATATCATATGTGCCAAGAAATTCCAGTGGCATTCTGGAAAGTCCAAGATCGCCATAAGTTCTGTAGGATACATTTTTTCCAAAATCACCGCAGATATTTATTGAACCATAAGTTTCAAATCCGCCGGAAGAAGATTCACTTATGTCATAAACACCACCAAAACCTTGAGTTGTGTATGAAGCTCCAAGGTTGAGTGTAACAGGATTTTCTTCTGTTGCAGAAAAATTATAGTTAAATCTTGAAAAATCAAATCCTTTTTTTACCTGGAATTTATTCAATTGTTTCTGGATTTCTTTTTTCTGTATTCTGACTGCATAACTTTCTTCCTGATCCTGAAGGTTAGAAAGAATTTCATTCAGTTTCTGAACTATGTATTTTTGAGTGTAAGGTCTTGTATTTGATAATTTTGTACAAAGATTTTTCTGTTCACTGGCAGAAAGAATATTATATACATTATCAGTGATATCAACTGAGATATTAGTCTGAGCATAAAACAATCCCATTACAATTGTTAAAACAAACATAAAAGAAATAAGCTTTTTCATAAACACTCCTTACGTAATAATCTATTAACTACATTATAATAATTAATCAGAAAAGTGTAAATTTCCCGCCTAAAGTTAGTTCAAACCCCTGCTGAAAATTTCCCTGCTGGTGATTACAGTTGGAATACATGCTGAATATTCCCCTGCCATAAACCGAGAAATATCTGTTAAAAATATATTCACCTTTTAAAGTAAACTTATTGGCTAATTCTGCAACCCCTGTAAGCCCCATATTATTGGCAATTTTCTGAGCTAATTCCTGCTGGAATTCATTATTATTTTTGCACCCCTGAATATAAATTGTAAGTGGGTAATAAATTTGATGGCCCTCTGAATCTACTTTATCGTAAACAGAAAAATCATTTTCTCCGTGAGCTGTAAAACCATAGTCAAATTCCAAAGTAGTTTTTCCAGAATCCTTGAATTTTACTCCAAGCTGGAATCCGGCACAGTCAGGGCCATATTCAGTTCCTATCCATGAACGAATTGGGTTTCTGTCGCCGATACGTTCATCATGTCGAGCAGAGCTTAATGACCAGTCTTCATGCTGTTTTAAATAAAGAAACGGACTTGTCCAAATTCCTTCGGCCATAAATGTCAATGAGTTATGGTCAGAAAGAGCTTTGTTGAATTCAGCACCCCACTGGAACCCAATACTGTTTGGAAAACTGTTGCCATAAGGAGTTGAACGTTCACTACCAACCTGTAATTCATTTTGAGCAAACAGAAGATATGTTCTTAAATTTTTAACAGGAACATATTCGGCCATAATTCCCAGATAACTTCCGCAATCAGCCTGACCGTAAATTTTTTCATTTTCCGGATCTCTTCTTCCATAATCACCTTTTGCAGAAAACTGATGAAGAATCATAAATGGATTAAGATATCGCAATTCAAAATTATCTTTAACCATTACTCCTTCCATAAATTTAAATGTAAAATTTTTAAATGGTCTGAAGGATAATTCATGGAGATACATTAATTTACGAAAACTGTACTGAGCTAAATCAAGACTATATTTGAAATATTTATTATAGAGAAGAACCTGACTGTAAAAATCTGTCTCAAAAACCTGATTATAAATAAGACTTCCTGTTAAAGTGCGGCCAACATTATACCCCTGCTTTCCCATAGAAAAATTAATTCCCCAGCCGTCAAAAACATGACCAGTACTAAAATAAGCATAAGTGGGGAAAAGAAATTCCATATGTTCACCCTTAAAAGGAATGTTCATAAAATTGTCACTGCGTTGCATACCGGCATAATTTTTGGCAAACATTAAATCGCTTTCTATACAAATCAAATCATCATAAGAAATAATAACTGGAAGTGTTGCAAAACGGTTTTTATAAGCATAACGGTAATCCCATTCAATATTCTGGTTTGATTTATAATATAATTCCGGAGCAATGGACATATTAGCAAATACTTTCATTCCCTGCAAATCAAGATGAAGAGGAGTTGAATTTAAATAGTCATTCAATTGACTGTACAATTCTTTTCCATAAGGTGAAAGCTTTTCTGGTTCCACATTAGTAAGACTTTTCTGAATTTCATTTATGCTTGCAGGAACAGAATCAACAAAACTCAGTGAAGCACATTCATTGGAAACATAATCAAGGGCTTCATAAACCCAGTGGCCGGCAGGAAGAAGCTGCTGCTTACTTATTACCTGGGAAAAAACAGATTGAAAACAGATAAAAAACATCAAAATACAAAAAAATTTTTTCATAAAAACCCTTAATTTATAATAATACTTTTTTAAACTGTCTTTGTCAAATGTGATAAAATCAAATGTGATAAAATCAAATGTGATATAATCAAATGTGATATAATCAAATGTGATATAATCACAAATAAACTTGATATTATAGCTAAAATTTAATAATATAATGGTAATGAATACACAAGAATTTACACCATTTTTTAAAAAGAAATTTAGAAGCACCAGCTCTTTTATATGTGGAATCAGCCTTATGCTTATTGATTCCATTATCGTTATGCTGTGCATTGGTGCCGGTTTTTTTATAGTTAATGCAATAAATAAAGACTGGATTAATTTTAAATCATTTGTACGCTACTCAGCATTTCTTCCTGCAATTCTTATTTGTTTTGGAGTAACGGGCCTCTATCCGGGAATTTTAATCGCACCGGAAGATCAGGTTAAAAAATTTTCACTTAGTTCATTTTTCTTTTTTCTTGGACTTGCCATTGTTGTATTCTATGAAAATGTAACAAAATTTGCCATTTCATTTGCCCTCATTCTGGCTTTGCCTTTTGCAACAATTCTGCTGCCTGTTGGACGTGAAATTTTCAGAAGGGTTTTTGCAAAATACAAATGGTGGGGAGTTCCAGTTGTTGTGTATTCCAAAGGTGATAATGCTAAAGTTATTGTAGACAGACTTGTTAAAGCACCTCATTTTGGTTATAAACCTGCAGTAATTATTTCTGATAAAAGATGGGATACTGATGAATACAAAGGAATTCCTGTATTTTACGGAAAAACAGACATTCTGGATGTAATCAAAAAGTTAAAGATTAAAGTTGCTATTCTCTGTGATTATTCAAAAGAAAACGAAAAAATCATGGGGTATTACCGGTATACAATCAACGTGCCTAAAAATCAGTTTAACATGAGCCTTTCTCTGCATGTAAGAGATTTTGGCGGTATTCTTGGTTATTCTGTTACTCATAATCTTACAAAACAATCGAATCTGTTTATAAAACGGTTCTTTGAAATAATCGTAATTATTTTAATTCTGCCTGTTCTTATTCCACTAATGCTGATTATTATGGTTCTGGTTAAAACTACTTCAAAAGGTCCAATTTTTTACGGACACGAAAGAGTTGGTAAAAACGGCAAAAAATTTAAAGCCTGGAAATTCCGTTCAATGGTTATAAACAGCCAGGAAATGCTTGAAGAAATTCTTGCAACAGATCCAGTAAGAGCTGCTGAATGGGAAAAAGACAGAAAATTTACAGATGATCCTAGAATCACAAAAATAGGTAAATTCCTTAGAAAAACAAGTCTGGACGAAATTCCTCAGTTATTCAACATCATTGCAGGAGAAATGAGTTTTGTTGGACCGCGGCCTGTTACTGAAGGTGAACTTTGCAAATACGGTAAATATGCAAATTATGTATTCAGTGTAACTCCAGGTCTTAGTGGAATGTGGCAGGTTTCTGGAAGAAGCGATACTGGTTATGAAGAGCGTATAACACTGGACACATATTACATTCAAAACTGGTCATTATGGCTTGACATCTGGATTCTTATTAAAACATTCTGGGTTGTTATAAAAGGAAAAGGGGCATACTAAAGTGCAAAATAAAATAAAAAAAATTGCGATATTTCTCTGTTTTGCTGCAATAATGTTAGTATCAGAAATTTTTGCCCAGGAGAATTCAACTGTTTTTCCAATTACAGAAAATGATTCTCCAACAGTTTTAATTAGAGAAAACGTTAATGTATCGGAAAAAGTTGCCAATTATCGATTAAACGAAGTATATTTCCTTACTAATGGCGTAACTAAACCGTCAGCATTAAAAAGAAAAGTTAAATTAGACAAAAGCAGAATTTTTAAAACTGAATCCGAAATCAAAGAATATCTGGATAACATTAACCAGCAGCTTATTAACACAAGACTTCTTGAAACCTGCAACTATACATATACATTTGTTGAAGAAGACCAGGAAAATTACAAATGTAACGTTACTTTTATTACAAGTGATTCTAATCATCTTCTTGCTCTTCCTAAACCAACTCTTGACTCAAACAAAGGTCTGCAGATTAAAGTTAAGTTAAAAGACATGAACTTTCTAGGTTTTATGAGTGACCTTAACTTTGATTTTAACTACGAAAACGAATTTGACTCATCAACAGGAGCAACACTTTTTAGCGGTGAACACAAGCATTCTTTTGGTATGAACTTCCAGTACGACTTCCCTTTTACGTTTCTTCTGGATAATACATGGACAAATGATCTGGCTTTTAGCTGGACAATTGGTTCAAACCTTCCTGAATTTTCATATGCAACAGGATTAACAACTTCCATTCCAATTGGAATTCACTCCCTGAATATTGGATTCGTCCAGTCCGTAATTAGAAATGAAGATTATATAAAATACGGAGATGAATTATATGGTGTTGAAGCGGCCAGTCTTTCTATTCCATTGGTTATTGGAACATTGCCGGATTTATCGGAAGTAATATACAATCCTGCCGTTACATTTACTTATAACTGGGATTATAACGGAATTTCAATTGATAATGAAGATTTGCGAAGCCCTACTTTAAGTTTTTGCCATTCTATTACTACAGGTAGAGTTGACTGGACTGGTAATTACAGAAACGGTTATTCTGTAAATGCTACTCAAAGTTTTGGATGGAACTTTCAGACAAAAAAATTCATTCCTACCTTGAGTGCCGACTTTCAGATTCATAAATCAATCAACTTTGGAAAAAATCCATTTCTTGGCTTTAGCGGACGTTTTTATTATTTCCACCAGTTGAATTCTAACCAGGAAATTGGTGCAAGAATTCGAGGTGTTCTTGATAAACAATACTTTGCCAATGGAAGTTATTATGCACTTAAAGTTCCTCAGGCCTTTGTGCTGAACTTTGATATGCCTTTCCACGTGATTACTACACACTGGATGGATTGGGGCTATAAACTTTTTGGTTCCTACGATGATATGAGTAAAGCAGAAAAAATCATCTGGTGGCTTCCTCATAAATTGTTTAATTACCTTGATTTTGAATTACAGCTGAGTCCTTTCTTTGACATGGCACTTACACGAAAACCGGAAGAAAGTCTTTACGAAATAGAGAATTCATTAATGTGGCAAAATGGCTTTTACAGTGCTGGTATTGAAGCCATTATTTTCCCTTCAAAATGGAAAAGTTTTACTGTAAGAACAAGTATAGGTTTTGATATCGGTAAATATCTATTTAAAGATGTTATAAACCAGGAATGGCGAGATCCAAACATAAAAGGCTGGGAAATGTTCTTTGGTTTAGGATTGCATTACTAATTTAATTAACAGTTAAAAGTCTGTTTGCGCAGGCTTTTCTGTAGTAATCATCCGGAATACAGACACTTAATCTCATGTACAATTCCTTTGCAAAAACAAGATAACCGCTGGAACAGGTGCAATCTGCAAATTGAAGGAATAATTCCCAGATGCAGTTATTTTTTCCCCATTCCACAAGATCTGTATAATATGCTGAACAGCCTAGTAAATTTTGAATTCCATCATAAACAAAACCTGGCCGACGTTTTTCCAGAGTATTATATATTTTTTGAACTGCAGTTGTTACACCAATTGAAGCTGCATGCAAAGCTTTCTGCTCTTCCCCCTGATTTATATAAAATGTTGTAAGAAGAGATAAAGCTTTTAGAGATTTATAGTCAGTGCTTCGAAACATATCAAAAAATTTATCAATTGTTTCTTTTTCATCTTCCTTTAAAACCTTATTCATTGATTTTTTTCTGCCAATATCTGAATAATCTTCATTATCTTTAAGAATTGCCAGTAAGCTAGATTCAAAATGCTCTGTATCACCTATGGAATAATATAAGTCGGCAAGTTCATATAAAATATCATACTGCATTTCGGGAACATCAAGGAAAAATTTATTTTCGTATGCCGAATTATAATTTTTTAATGCAAGTTCCGTTTCACCTTCAAGACGATAAATTTTTCCAACAAGAAAATCAGCTTCCGGATAAGCAACTGTTGTTGAAACAAATTCTGTTAACTTGGAAAAACTATTATCAAAAAAAGAAATTCCATATTTATCGATTTCTTCGTTTACAATTTCCAGGCAAACTTTATTTTCTCGCTTTTTGAGTACTTCAATAATATCACTTAAAAGATCGCCGCTTCTTTGAATTTCTCTGTATTTTTTTACATTATCCAGATTCCAGTTTTTCCAGTTGACTTTCTGTTTTCTTGAAGATTTTGATTTTTCAACTAAGGATAATGCTCTTCCGTAGTCATTTTCATTAAAAGCATTATTAGCCTGAATAAGAATTCTCCAGTCTTCATCCATCATAGAAGGTTTATTTGCATATTCTGATGCAAAAACTGAATTTAAAGAGAACAAAACTGCTAAAATAAAAAAAAGTGTGCACTTTTTTAGACTACTTAAGAATGTTTCTGGAAATAAATAATTTGTTTTCATTAAAGAGACTCCAATTCTTCTCTAAAAGCATTATCGGCATCTTGTGGCGCAATTGTTCGTACTATTTTTCCTTTTTTAAAAATTACTACTTTACTGCCGCTTCCTGCAATACCAAGGTCGGCATGTTTTCCTTCTCCAGGCCCATTAACAATACAACCCATTACTGCAATAGTTACATCTTTTTTCATAGAAAGCAATTTTTTTTGCCACCGGTCAACAAAGCTGTGAACATCAAATCCAAGTCTGCCGCATCTTGGGCATGAAACAATTGTAACTCCCCCCTTCCGTTTTCCACATTCATGGAGGATTTCCCGGCCGGCAATTACCTCATTTTCTGGAGAAGAACTTAAACTTACACGAATTGTGTCTCCAATATTATTATTTAGAAGTTCAGAAAAGGCCATTGTACTTTTAACAACTCCACCAATCAACGGACCTGCTTCTGTAACACCCAAATGCAAAGGATTATTATATTTTTCTGCATAATATTTATTACATTCAATAGTTTCTTGTACAGAAGAACTTTTCATGCTTACAACATACTGATCAAAATTCAATTGTTCAAAAATCTGAGCTTCCCGGGCAGCTGTTTCACTAAGAGCCTGACTTCTGCTGATTTTACCTTCCAGAACAAGTTTTAAAAGATCCTGAGGCAAACTACCTGTGTTAATTCCAATACGAATTGCAACTCCATTGTCCCGGCAGGCTTCCACAACTTTTTGGGTATTTTCAAATGAGCCTATATTTCCCGGATTAATTCTGATAGCGGCAACATTCCCCTTAAGGCATTCAAGGGCCAAAGTATAATCAAAATGAATATCAGCAACCAAAGGCATACTGGTTCTTTCTGCAAGCACACAGAGACTTTTTGCGCTTTCTACATCAGGAACAGCAAATCTGATAATATCACATCCTAAAATTTGCAAATCATTAATCTGCTTTAATGTTGATTCTATCTGTTCATTATTTTTATAAAGATGAACAATCGACTCCTTCCACATTGTCTGCAATGTTACAGGATTATTGCCCCCCATTACAATTTTTTTAGTAATTCCCTTATGTCCTAAAGTTACTTCTTTTGTAATCATGTTGAATTTCCATCAAGTTGAATTTATAAAAATTATACCACAGAATAATATTTTGTTAAAGTTAGAATTTTTGTATACTAAAAAAAAACCTGATCGCCTTATGACAACCAGGTTTAATAAAAAATAAATTTAATTAGTTAGCAACTGAAGCTGCAACTTCTTCTACAACTTCTACAACTTCTGCTACTTCTTCTACAACTGGTCCTGGACAGAAACCAAAGCTGAATGCCATTGCAAACAAAGCAACAGTTTCACAAAGACCAACTACCATAAGGTACTGAGCAAAACCTTTTCCTGTTTCGCCGAGAGCATCACTACCTGCAGCACCTGCTTTACCCTGAGCAATAGCAGAGAAACACATAGCAAGACCACTGGCAATACCAAGACCAAGAAGCTGTCCTGGATTAGCAATGCTTCCAACCATTCTTGAAGTAAGAAGGAATCCGTAAAGGGTCTGAGTAAGAGGAGCACCAGCAAAAACTGTAAGGATGAATGGAGCTGCTTTATTATTCAAGTAACAGCGTTTCCATGCACCGATTGCACCCTGACCTGCAATACCAATACCGATAGCTGAACCGATGGCAGCAATACCCATACACAATGTTGCACCTAACAAACCAAAATCAAATGTCATTTTATTTCTCCTTAATTAGTTATGACTAATTATATTAATTAATTTTTTTTTGCGACAAATTATGCCGACTGTTCATCATTGTCTGATTCTTTGTTACTGAATGGTTCATACTTAATTCCACTCCAGGTCATGCCTAAATGGCTTGAAAATTCCAGAGTGTTAAGACGAACACCGTGAACAATAACAGACAATAAGTTCAAAATCATGTTCAAACCGTGGCCAAAAACAAGAAGTACAACAAGAAGAACAAACATAATTGCATGAACTACAATTGGTGCCGCAGAATCACCTAAAATACCTGCAGCCATATTATTAACAGTATTAGAAATTGCAGCACCAGCAAGACCTACAGCCCAAAGACGGATGTAAGAAATGATATCACTGAATACGTTTACAACCCCAAGCAATACAGTAATAATATTTTTACAGCTTTCCAGAATGCTTTTTACTACTGAACCTTCATAGTTAGAAAAAATAAAGCTTAAAACAAATCCTACAGCAATCAGTGCTACACAAACGTAACCGATTGGAATGCCATAAACAATTTTGTTAAGAGCAAATACTTTTGAAGAAACTACAAGCATCAGAACAACGTAGAACATTCCCCAAAGCTGCATTAAGCTTCCAAGTTCTCCCAGTAATTTTAAACTTCTTCGGTTAGTAATAATTCCCTTAATATGAGCAATACTAAGTTGAATAAGAGCCAGACTAAAACACAGAATCTGAAGGTTCTGGTCTGTAGTTAATTGATTTGAACCTTTAGGGAATGCACTTGAAATTGGCTTAACAGACAGATTAACAAGCCATGAAGGCAATTTATCTGCAGGAAGTCCAAACCATGTACAAGATACAAGACCCCACACAACAGTAGAAAGTCCCAGTAACAGTGCCAGTGGTAAAAGCGGCGGATTTTTCTTTCTGAAAATCAGGTTTTTAATCATCATTAATGCAACAAGTGCTGTTACAAGAAGACCATATCCACCATCACCAAAAATCATGCCAAAGTATATGCAGAAGAACAGAAGGAACCACCCGCTGATGTCATATTCCTTATAGCCTGGAACTGTTCCTAAGAAATCTGTAAGGGGATAAATTAAACTTACAAATTTATTGTTTTTAAGCTTTGTAGGAACTGTTTCATCATCGTCTTCCGGATCAGAGACAGCATAAGCCCAGCTGTTTTCTTTACATGCATTTGTAAAATTATCAACAGAATCAACTGGAACATAACCTGTAATCCATGCAAGTTTGTCATCGCATTCCATACCAGAGTTAACTGTTTCAAAAGAAATGTCTGAAGCAAGTTTTTTCTGACATAATTCAATGGACTTCTTGAATTTTACATTTGCGGCAACTTCTGCGTCAATCTTAGTAATTTCCTGTTTACTGTCTTCAATTCTCTGAACAATCTGATCTGTTGAATAATCAGGCAGTGGAACTTCATAAGCTTCGGCAGGCATATAAGAAGGACGATTTGTTAATTCTTCTGTAGAAATCAAAAGAAAGCGCACAATTCCATGGCTGCAGTTTACCACAACTGTTCTGGCACTTTCCGGCAATTCCGGGTACTTTTTTTCCGGCATTTCATACATGTAGAGAAAAACACCAGTTTTAGCAATTTCTGCAAAGTCTTCTGGATTAACCGATCCCCACTGAGTAAAACGGTCAAGTTCCTGAGCATCCTGGCCAATCTGATCAAAAAGTGATTTTTTGCGTTCAATCAAATTGATTACCTGGGAACTTTTTTCTATAGCTTCTTCCATTGAAACATCAACTTGTTTAATGGATTTTGCTTCTTTTTTAGAAAGCTTAACATCATTTAAAATTCCCAATGCTCTTTCTGTTTTTGTAAAAGAATCCCTAAAACCTGCCAGAACTTCTCCCTGTCCTTCTACTGTTTCAAGATGAACAAGACCAAGTTTGCGAAGTATTTTAAGAGACTGTTTTTTAGTTTCATCCAATACAACAAGGGAAACTTTTTTCATTTTAACAATCATTTTTTAGCCCCCTTTGCTGATTTTGCTGAAGTTGATTTCCGTGAAGTCTTTGATGGAACTTCTGCAACAGGTTCTTCAACTTTAACCTGAAGTTTTTTCTTGGAAATCTTTGAACGTACAACCCCTGCAACCTGCTGGTCACCAAGGAATACGTTAATTTTCTTAATATTTCGTTTAGCTTCCGGAATTTTAACCTTTTCAAAAAGATTTACTCTTTGAGTTGTAGTTCTAAGTTCCATTGCCAGAAGACGAACCTGCTCATCAAGAACTTCTGCTTTTAAATCAAGTTCCAGAGCTTTTTCCATTCTGTCTGCGGCCATATCAATCCAAAGCGGAGTGGAATAAAGGTCATAATCACCTCTGCCGAATTCTGCCCCTTCATATACAGGGATTGTAACACCGGCAATATTTCCCCAGCCTTTTTTGATATTCTTAACAGTAACCATGCCCGGTTTGAACGCTTCTTTTTCGCCGAATACACTGATCCAATCCTGGAATTCTGCTTCCAGTTTTTTTCGTTGCTCCCGGACTTCTCTGGCCTGTTCATCAATTGTGCGGATTTCTGACTGCAGCTGCTGTTTCTTAAGAGTCAAGGTAGGAAGATAGCGCATGTACATTTTAAGCGCATCTTTCTGAGTCTTAAGCTCATTTTTTGTCAGCTTGATATTTGCCATCAACTACCCCACAAAATTAATTTTTTGGCCAGAACTGTTCAATAAGTTCAGTTTTGATACCAGTTTCTGATTTATCAAAACATTTTGCAAGAATTTTCCAGCCGTTGTCCAAAGCACTTTCCAATGGAATGTTAACACTAAGATCCATCATCTGTTTTTCGAACAGTAAACCATATTTAAGAAGCTTTTCGTCCCATTCACTCATCATAAAGCCCATTGATTTCTTTTCAAGAGTGTCTTTATAAGATGAATACAAACGAATCATAGCATCCATAAGAGCACGGTGGTCTTTTCTTGTTTTACCGTTAACGTTCTGTTTAAGACGGCTGAGAGAACCAAACGGTTCAATACGTCCACCTTTAAGATAGAACTGACCTTCTGTAATATATCCAGTATTATCTGGAACAGGATGAGTAACGTCATCACCAGGCATTGTTGTAACAGCAAGAA
>JAEDJS010000011.1 GCA_016296205.1 Treponema sp.
ACCATTGCAAATCCGGCCTGCATCCAGAAAACCAGAGCTGCACCTAACAGGAACCAAACGCCCCAAAGGTCTTTGAGTGTTGCAAATCCTTCCATTTTTATACCTCCAAAAAAATAGCGCACTGCAAATAAATTACAAACATGCAACTTATTTTAACAGTGCGCCATTGCACTTTTTTGTTTATGAACTCTGACGTTAATCAGAATTATTACTGTTTATCTTACGCTGAACAACAAGTCACCGTAGCTTGGGAATGGCCACAATTCTTTTGGTGAAACTGATTCAAGTTCATCAACAAGTTTTCTGAGTGCTGCCATTGATTCAAGAACTGTGTCGTGGAAGTAGTATGCAAGTTTTTCTGCATCTTCTATTTCTTTTGACTGTTCAACTTTTGCTTCAAGGTCGTTAACTGCTTTGTAGATCTTTGATGTAAGACCTGAAACTTTTTTAAGCAGTTCCTTTTCGTAAACTGATTCCAATTCTCCGGCATTTGTTCCCAATGCATCTTTTTCAAGTGCTACTGTCTGTGAAAGACAACTTGCAAATTTTGATCCGCAAGGAAGAATCTTTTTCTTTGTCATTTCAATCATTGTAAGAGCTTCAATGTTCAGCAGCTTGGAATAGTTTTCGTTCTGGATTTCAAAACGGCTCTTGATTTCTGTTTCTGTAAATACACCGTGTTTCTTGAATGCTTCAACGTTCTTTGCATCAAGCAGGTGGCTGTTTGCTTCTGGTGTTGATTTAAGGTTATACAATCCGCGTTTTTCTGCTTCCTTAACCCATGCATCATCGTAACCGTTTCCGTTAAAGATGATTCTTTTGTGGTCTTTGATTGTTTTAAGAATCAACTTCTGAAGATCATTCTGGAAATCTTTGCTTCCTTCAAGCTGATCTGCAAATTGGCTCAAAACATCGGCAACTGCAGTGTTAATCATAATGTTTGCACATGCAATTGAATCCTGGCTTCCCAACATACGGAATTCAAACTTGTTTCCTGTAAAAGCAAATGGGCTTGTTCTGTTGCGGTCTGTTGCGTCCTTGTTAAATTCAGGAAGAACTGTTACACCAATCTGCATTTTTTCTTTTGCGTGTGCACCATAAGGTTTTCCGCTTTCAAGACAATCAAGGATTTCAGTAAGTTCATCACCAAGGAACATTGAAACAATTGCTGGAGGAGCTTCGTTTGCTCCAAGACGGTGATCGTTTCCTGCGCTTGCAACACTTATTCTGAGCAAATCCTGGTAATCATCAACTGCTTTGATTACTGCACTCAAGAACAAAAGGAACTGTGCATTGCTGTCTGGTGTTGCTCCTGGATCCAAAAGGTTTTTACCAGTGTTTGTGGTGATAGACCAGTTGTTGTGTTTTCCAGAACCGTTTACTCCGTCAAATGGTTTTTCGTGGAGAAGACAAACCATTCCGTGGCGGCTTGCAACCTTCTTCATGATTTCCATTGTGAGCTGGTTGTGGTCACATGCAATGTTTGTTGTTGAAAAAATTGGTGCCAGTTCGTGTTGAGCTGGAGCAACTTCGTTGTGTTCTGTTTTGGCAAGAATTCCAAGCTTCCACAATTCATCGTTAAGATCTTTCATGTATGCCTGAACTCTTGGCTTGATCATACCAAAGTAGTGATCTTCAAGTTCCTGTCCTTTTGGAGCCTTTGCACCGAACAGTGTGCGTCCTGTATAAATAAGGTCTTCCCGTTTGTCGTAAACACTTTTGTCTACAAGGAAGTATTCCTGTTCTGGTCCTACTGTTGTTTTTACGTTTGTTACATCTTCGTTTCCAAAGAGGTGGAGTATACGCAATGCTTGTTTGTTGATTGCTTCCATTGAGCGAAGAAGTGGAGTCTTTTTATCAAGTGCTTCACCTGTGTAAGAACAGAATGCTGTTGGAATGCAGAGTGTGCCGTCTTTGATAAATGCGTAAGAAGTTGGATCCCATGCTGTGTATCCTCGGGCTTCAAATGTTGCACGAATTCCTCCGCTTGGGAAAGAAGAAGCGTCTGGTTCACCCTGAACTAATTCCTTTCCGCTGAATTCCATAATGATTGAACCATCATTTGTTGGCTGAATAAAACTGTCGTGCTTTTCTGCTGTAATTCCTGTAAGTGGCTGGAACCAGTGAGTAAAGTGTGTTGCTCCCTTTTCGATTGCCCAGTCTTTCATTGCGTTTGCAACTACTGTAGCTACATTGATATCAAGCTTTTCGCCATCTTTGATTGTCTTCATCAATGCTTTGAAAGTTTCTTTAGGCAGGCGTTCCTTCATTGTTTTTTCATTGAACACCATGCTTCCAAATTCTTCTGTTACTGTACTCATTTGGTACCTCCGTTAAAATAAAAAAGGCGACAATAAGAAAGTGCATCATCTTTTGCACCGACTCCATTGTCGCCATTTAAATGTTTGTTTTAATTTGTATTTGAATCAGAACAAAAAAAATAGCCGCTGACTCCTTTTGGAATCAACGGCTTCTTTGTCGTCTGACAATTCTTGTTATACAACTGTAAAAAAAAATTGTCAATAAGTTTTAAAAAAATAATTAATATTTTTTTTATGTTTTAAATTTCAACTTCTCCATCAAAGAGAATGTTTGTGTTTCCTGTTAAGAAAACTTCCTGACCATCATAGAATACGCTTAATTTTCCGCCGCGAACATTTACTGTAATGTCCTGGTTGATTTTACAATAGCCGTTTAGAATTGCTGCAACTACTGCGGCACATGCACCGGTTCCACAGGCTGGTGTTTCTCCGTTGCCTCTTTCCCATGTTCTCATTTTTAATTCGTTTGGTCCTACAACTCTTACGAATTCCGTGTTTACTCTTTCCGGGAATGATTTGTGGTGCTCAAATATTGGTCCGATTTTTTCCAGGTCAATTTTGTCTACAAAGTCACAGAATACTACAGCATGTGGATTACCAAAGTTCATGGAGGTTACGCTGTATTCTTTTCCGTCTACTGTTAATTTCTGGTTAACAACTGCGTCTACGTCAAGATTAGCATTGTGGGAAGCTTTTAAATTTGTTGGTATGAGTTCCGGTTTGAATTCTGCATAGCCCAGGTTTACTGTTACTGTATTTGTTTTTCCTGCCAGCTTGTAAATTTTAAGACGTTTTACACCAGCTTGAGTTTTAATGGAAATTTCTGCGGTAGTTTCATTCTTGCTGTGACGGTCTGCAACTCCACCGATGTTGTTATCGTACAAATATTTTGCAACACATCTTGTAGCGTTACCTGCCATTTGTCCTTCTGTTCCGTCCTGGTTAAAGAATCTCATGCTGCCGTCGGCTTTGTCTGTTTTGCCAACAAGTACAAGTGAGTCTGCACCAATTCCTTCGTTGCGGTTACAAAGTCGCACTGCCAGTCCACCTGGATTATTGATGTACTGTTCACGAGTGTCAATGATAATAAAGTCATTTCCTGTTGCATTCATTTTTGTAAATTTGATTTTCTGTTTTGATTCCCGCAGGTTGTTTATGTCTACAAGTTCAATGTTTTCTGCACTGTATTTAGACATGAGACAGTTTGCAATTGCGTTGGCAGTATCGATGGCAGTTAAACAAGGAATGTCCCGTTCAACTGCATGGCGTCTCATAATTACTGAGTCTGCATGAGGATCACGGCCTTTTGCACTTGTAGAAATTACGTAATCAACTTTTCCGCTGTCAAGTAATGTGATGATGTTGTTTTTTTTGTTCTCACGGATTTTGTTTACTACTTCTACTTCCATTCCAAAGTCCCGCAAGGTTTCTGCGTTTCCTTCTGTGGCGTATAGTTTAAATCCCATGTCGTAGAATTTTTTTGCAAGGTTTGGAATTTCGTATCGGTCTGTTTTTCTTACGCTGAATAAAACTCCACCGTTGCGTTTCATGTTGTAGCCTGCACCAATGAGTCCCTTAAAAATTGCTTCTTCCATTGTGTTTGCAATTCCAAGAACTTCACCAGTACTTTTCATTTCTGGTCCAAGATGAGTGTCTACATCCATCAGCTTTTCAAAACTGAACACCGGAACTTTAACTGCAAAATAAGGAGGCAGTCTGTAGAGTCCTGTTCCGTATCCCATGCTGCAAACGCTTTCTCCGAGCATTGCTCTTACTGCAAGTTCAACCATTGGAACGCCTGTAACTTTTGAAATATATGGAACTGTTCGGCTTGAACGTGGATTAACTTCGATGATGTAAAGTTCATTGTTAAAAATCAAATATTGAATATTAACAAGTCCCCGGGTTCCCAAAGCAAGTGCCAGTTCTGTAGACTGCTTTACGATTTTTTCACGCATGATGTCGTTTAAATTCCAGCTTGGGTAAACTGCAATACTGTCGCCGCTGTGAATACCTGTTCGTTCAATGTGTTCCATGATTCCAGGAATAAGAACGTCTTTGCCGTCACAGATACAATCAACTTCCAGCTCAGTTCCCATTTTGTACTGGTCAATAAGAATCGGATTTTGAATTCCCTGGGCAAGAATAATCTTCATGTATTCTTTTACATCATCGTCATTAAAGGCAATAATCATGTTCTGTCCGCCAAGAACGTAACTTGGTCTGAGCAGAACAGGGTAGCCTAATTTGCTTGTGGCATCCAGAGCTTCTTCTTCTGTAAGAACAGTTAATCCCTTTGGGCGTTTGATATTTAATTTTTCACAAAGGTCGTCAAATCGTTCACGGTCTTCTGCCAAATCAATTGCGTCTGCACTTGTTCCCAAAATGCGGATTCCCTGGTCTGCTAAAAAGTTTGCCAGTTTGATTGCTGTTCCACCACCGAATGCAACTACAACACCAATTGGATTTTCTGTGTTGATTACACTCATTACGTCTTCCGGAGTCAGCGGTTCAAAATAAAGTCTGTCGCTGGTGTCAAAGTCTGTACTAACTGTTTCCGGGTTGTTGTTGATTGTTACAACGTCGTATCCAAGTTTCTTTAATGCCCAGACACACTGAACACTGGCGTAGTCAAATTCAATTCCCTGTCCGATTCTGATTGGTCCGGATCCAAGAACAACGATTGTGCCTTTTGAGTTTTTAGTTGAATCAGATTTCTTTTCTGCAATAAATTCCTGAGCTTCGTTCTGGCTGTCGTAAGTGCCGTAGAAGTATGGAGTTTCTGCGTTGAATTCACCTGCACATGTATCAACCATTTTGTAGCTGGCAGGAAGGTGTGCAAGCTTTCCATTTTTTCTAAGTTCAGCAGCTTCTTCTTTTTCTTTAAGGATTCCAGATGCTCCAGTAATTTTTGTTCCTGAAAGATTTTGAATCACGCTGTCTGGGAATCCCATGTCTTTTGCTTCTTTGTAAAGTTCAACTGTAAGAGTTTCATTCTGCAAAGTTTTTTCCATGTCTGCAATGTTCTTCAGTTTTTCAAGGAACCACATGTCGATTTTTGTAATGTTGTGGATTTCTTCTGTTGTTAAAATATTGCGCTTGATTGCCTGGAAAATTGCAAACAGTCTCTGGTCTGTACACTGTCCAACCCGCTGTTTGATTTTTTCATCGTTTTCTTCCTGGAATACTTTTAGGTTAAGTGACTGAACGCCAACTTCTGCACCACGGGCTGCCTTCATGATTGCCTGTTCAAAAGTCTGGCCGATTGCCATAACTTCACCAGTGGCTTTCATTTGAGTTCCAAGGTCCCGTTTTGCGTAAACAAATTTTTCAAACGGGAACTTTGGCATTTTTACAACTACGTAATCAAGTACAGGTTCAAAACAGGCTGCAGTTTTCTTTGTAACGTAGTTTGGAATTTCGTCCAGTGTGTAACCTATGGCAATGAGTGTGGCAACTTTTGCAATGGGGTAACCAGTTGCTTTTGAAGCCAATGCTGATGAGCGGCTTACACGAGGGTTAACTTCGATTACGGCATATTCAAAACTGTTAGGGTTAAGTGCAAACTGGCAGTTACATCCACCTTCCATTCCCAGTGAACTGATGATGTTTAATGCTGCAGTTCTAAGCATCTGATATTCTTTGTCGCTTAAAGTAACTGTTGGAGCAATAACAATACTGTCTCCAGTGTGAACACCAACCGGATCAAAGTTTTCCATTGAACAGACAGTGAGAACGTTTCCTGCACTGTCTCTCATTACTTCAAATTCAACTTCTTTCCAGCCGCTAATACATTTTTCTACAAGAATCTGGTGAATAGGTGAGCGGTGCAGACCATTGTGGGCAATTTCGTCCATTTCTGCATCGTTGTGAACAATACCACCGCCAGTTCCGCCAAGAGTAAATGCTGGTCTGATGATTGCTGGATAACCGATTACATTTTTTACAAAGTCAAATGCGTCTTCGTAAGTTGTAACAACTTTAGACGGAATACAAGGTTCGCCAATGCTTTCCATTGTATCTTTGAACATCTGTCTGTCTTCTGCTTTATCAATTGTTTCTGGTTTTGCTCCAAGAAGTTTAACTCCATGTTCTTCCAGGAATCCGCTTTTTGCAAGTTCCATACAGAGAGTTAGACCAGTTTGTCCGCCTAGTGAACTTAAAATTGAATCTGGTTTTTCTTTTAGAATAATTCTTTTGATTGTTTCCGGAATTAGAGGTTCAATGTAGATGTGATCTGCCATTGCGTGATCTGTCATAAGTGTGGCAGGATTTGAGTTAACCAGTACAACTTCCAGTCCCTGCTCTTTAAGAGCTTTACATGCCTGACTTCCTGCGTAATCAAATTCTGCAGCCTGTCCGATAATGATTGGACCAGAACCAATTACCATTACTTTATGAATATTTTTATTTAAAGGCATAATCTTTCTCCATTAATGTCTGTTAATTAATTTTACAAAATCGTCAAACAAGAAACTTGTATCAAGTGGACCGCCGCATGCTTCAGGGTGGAATTGAACACTGAATGCCGGGAAGTTTTTGTAGCTGATTCCTTCGCAAGTGCTGTCATTTGTATTTATAAAACTCAATTCTGCACCTTCTGGCAATGAATCATTTTTTACTGCATAACCGTGATTTTGTGTAGAAATATAGACTCGGCCGGTTTTTAAGAATTTTACAGGTTGATTTGGACCTCGGTGACCATACTTTAGTTTTTCTGTGTCTGCACCACTGGCAAGAGCAAGCAGCTGGTGACCAAGACAAATTCCAAAAATCGGGATTTTCTTCTGAATGAGTTTTTTGATTTCAGAAATGATGAATGAATTTTCTTTTGGATCTCCAGGACCGTTGCTCAGCATGATACCGTCTGGATTTAAATTCAATATGTCTTCTGCTGATGATGCTGCGGAAACTGTAGTAACTTCCAGACCACGCTTTAATAATTCACGGCGAATGTTTTCTTTTGCTCCAAAATCCCAGAGCACAACTTTTTTGCCTTTGCCGTCTCTCATGGCTTCTGTCTGGTTGTTGATTTTAGTACCGTCTGCTTTAACTGGCACAAAACGGTATTCTGCGCTTTCTTTAAAAACAATGTCTGCACTTTCTTCTATTTTTGAAGCGCTGCCTGTTACCCTATTTACTGCATCAACAATTGTATAATCTGCAATTTGTTTTAATAATTCAGCTTTTTTTGCAGGATCTTCCAGTGCTTTAAATTTTTCTACTGCTTCTGGTGTATCTCCGCTGATAATCATTCCGTTCATTACACCGCTTTCACGGAGAACTTTTGTAAGTGCCCTTGTGTCTATTCCGCAAAGCCCAATAATGTTCTGTTTTTTTAGAAGTGAATTCAAATCGCCGCCGCAACGGAAATTAGATGGTTTTTCACAGAAAGAACGAACGATGTATCCCCGCACATGGATTCTCTCACTTTCAAAATCTTTTTCAATAACACCGTAGTTCCCAATGAGGGGAAAAGTCTGGCATACAATTTGACCGTAATAACTTGGATCAGTTAATGTTTCCAGATAACCAACCATTCCTGTGGTAAAAACAGATTCGCCGGTAACACAACCTTCTGCACCAAAACCGGTTCCTTCAAAAACAAGCCCGTTGGCAAGAACGAGACATGCTTTTTTCTGCATTGTCTTAGACATAGACATAAACCTCCGAAAAACCTGCAAAAAAAAAACGCCTGGCTTAACGTTGCAAATCGATTTACTCAATTTGTACTTTTAAACCAAGCGTCTTTGCTTGTCTGAACAAATATAATGAAAATACCAATTTTAATCAAGCGTTACTGTAATCCATGATTACTGTAATCCATGATTACTGTAATCAAAGATTACTATTCCAGCATTTCAATAACTAATTCTGCTACTTCTTTGCGGGTTACCCGTTTGTCCATTGCCATTTTTTCTATATATTTGTGAGCTTCTTCTTCTGTCATTTTTTTCTTTTCGATTAAAGCCCATTTTGCTCTGTTAACAAGACGGATATCTTCCATTTTTTCCTGAAGGGTTTTATTTTTCTTTTCCATTCGTTCAAGTCTTCGTATAATGCTGCTTATCATTTTTAAAGCAATATATACAAATGCTGGAGGATTTGAATTGCTTAATACCACAATTCCATTTTCTTCGCCATCGGGTGCAATCTGGTCGTAAGTTTCTGGCGGGCATAAGAGAAGAATGCCCATGCTTGAGTCCAGGTAATCGCTGGCAAATGAAAGACCATGTTCATCTGGCAGCGGTGCATTAATAACAAGAATATCAAAGTCACGGCTAACAATAAGACGTCTTGCCTGACTGCCACTGTCTGCATAGGTCAGAGAAAATTCATCTGGAGGAAGTACGTTTTTTATGCTGTCTAAAAATGTCCGTGATTCACTGATAATAAGAACATTTTTTGCGCTGACCATTTTCATTTTTTTTGTTCCATTAAAATTACTGAGCTAAAACCCATTTTACAAAATCACTACCGGCACTAATTTCCTGGGCTTCTTTTAATGATTCAGGAAGTCTGTCCAATCCGTCTGTAATTGAAGCATCTGCAGTAAAAAGATTTACGTTCATTGGTTCACCCCGTTTCATTTTTTTGTTGATGCCATCAATTCCTGCGTAAATAAGAAATGCAAAACTTAAGTATGGATTTGCAGTAGGGTCTGCGGATCTGATTTCCATTCGTCTGTGTTCTTCATTGTTTACTGCCGGAACTCTAATAAGCTGGCTGCGGTTTTCTCTTGACCAGGTGATGTATTTAGGAGCCTTGTTTTGTCCCAGTCTTTTGTATGATTCTTCAGTTGGATTCAGAAATGATGTAAATTCCTTTATGTGAGCAAGAACACCAGCCATAAATTGAGTCTGCATTTCAAAGTTTGATTTTTCATCCAGTTCTGAATTTGTTACGCTTATGTTTATATGGAATCCATTGCCGCTTTTCTTTTCCAGTGGTTTAGGACTAAAATCTGCATATAATCCGCTTTTGTCTGCAACCGCTTTTACTACAGTAGAAAAGTTCATAACGTTGTCTGCAGCTTTAAGTGGAGAAGAGTAGTGGAAGTCGATTTCATTCTGGCCCGGACCTTCTTCGTGGTGGCTTGCTTCCGGATTGATTCCCATCTGGCTCAAATACTGGCAGATTTCACGGCGAACATTTTCTCCTTTGTCTTCTGGAGCTACATCAAGATATCCTGCATTATCAAAAGGAACCTTTGTTGGCTCGTTTTTTTCGTTTGTTTTAAAGAGATAGAATTCAACTTCGCTTCCAATCTGAATGTCCAGGTTCATTTCCTTTGCAAGCTTTTCTGCACGGGCAAGAATAGAACGGGAATCTTTTTCAAAAATTTTACCGTTGGGATGGCGGATTTCACAGAACATTCTTACAACTTTTCCCTGAAGGCTTCTCCATGGCAAAACAGTAAGAGTAGATGGAATTGGGAAAAGAAACAAATCTGAGTGGACTTCATCTGTAAAACCTGCAATTGCGCTGGCATCAAATGAAATTCCTTCTTCAAAAGCACGCCGCAATTCACAGGGCAGAATGGCAATATTTTTCTGCTTGCCGTTAAAATCACAGAATGCAAGACGGATAAATCTTACATCGTCCTGTTCAATAAATTCCAAAACTTCATCCTTTGTATATTTCATAATTGAACTCCTCAATTTATCTTTTTCTTAAAATCAAAATGTTATCCCCATTAAAAAAAAGACGCTTAGCTTAAAAAGACAAAAATTTATCTCTCTTTAAACCAAGCGTCTTTGCTGGATAACTTATAATACACTATTTTATGTTTTAATTCAATACTGTAAGCGGGTTGATTGATTTGCCGTTTTTGTAAACTGTAAAATGCAGGTGAGGACCGGTACTAAGACCTGTGTTTCCTACTAACCCGATTCTTGTATTCATGTCTACGTAAGCACCCTTTACTGTAAGAATCTTAGACATGTGGGCATAAAGTGTTTTGTATCCTGAATGGTGGCTTATAATTACATAGTTTCCGTAAACTCTGTCGAATCCTGCGGCTGTAACTTTTCCGGCAAGTGCTGGGTAAATAGAAGTTCCTTTTGGACAGGCCATATCAAGACCACCGTGATAAGTTCTGCGGGCGGCATCAAATGGACTTTGTCTCCATCCGTAGTAAGAAGAAATATAGTAGCGGGCTTTAAGAGGTTTTTTGAACAGGTCGCCGTTGATTTCCTGACGAGTTACCCAGTCAAGGGCTGCATCTGGAACAAAAAGTGATGTTCCTTCCTTTAACTTTTCTTCAAGACCAATGTGATTTACTTCTGCACATTTGCCGGCATCAACTTTATATTTTGCGGCGATTGTAGAAGCTGTTTCGTTTGGACCGCGAGTTGTGTAGAGAATACCAGGCATTGAAGGAATTTTAAGATACTGTCCAACTTGAATAAGTCGAGTCTGCTTAATATGGTTTACACTGATAATTGTATCCTGGGTAATATCAAATCTGTCGGCAATAAAACCAACCATGTCTCCCTGCTGAACTCTGTAAGAAAAATAAGTAAGGGCTTTTGCTTCTTCTGCCTGTTCAATAGCTGTAACAGGATCTGCAGAAGGTTCAATGGATGCAGTGATATTATCCGATGATTCTTCCTGCACAATCAATTCAACTGCATCAAGTGTATCTGCGTTTTCTAAAATCGATTCTGTAACTTCTGGAATACCTGGTGTTTCAAATCCACCCTGACCTAAAGGTTCTGCTTTATTATTTCCTCGTGCTACTAAAACAGTTCCCAGAACAAGAGAAGCTGTGCACAGAGCGGAGAGTAGTCCTATTAATCCATATTTTAAATTAGTTTTCATTTTGATTTTGTCACTGTAGCACAATTTGTTATAAAAATCAATTCGTTTCATAATATACCTTTAAATACTATCCCCAGTTTGTTTGAATCCATCTTCGAGTCTGTTAATTCCGATTAAGTAAGTTTCAAAACTTTCCTGGCGGCATGCTTCTGGTTTAAAACCTTTGGCCTGAGCAAAAATTTTTCTCATGTCCTGCAGAAATTTCTGCTGGTCACCGTTCTGGAAAATTTTAACGCAGAAATTTCCGCCTTTTTTGAGCATATGTTCTGCAAACCAGATAACCATGGTTACTAATGCCTTTGATCTTCCTGTGTCTACAATTCTGTTGCCAGTTGTAAGAGGAGCGGCATCACAGACAATGGAATCATAAGGTCCGTTTTCTCTTAGTTTATTGCGGATTTCTTCACTTAAAAGATCGCCCTGAAAAAAGACTAGGTTATCTCCCTTTACGTCTTTTGCCAAAGGATTTAGGTCAACAGATACGACTTTTCCTTTTCCAGCAGACTGTCTTAAAAGCCATGTTGTCCAGCTTCCTGGAGCAGCGCCTAAATCAAGAACGTTCCCCCCTTTTTTTAGAAGATTGAATTTTTTATCGATTTCCTGAAGCTTATATACACTTCTTGCAGGATATCCTTCTTTAAAAGCTTTTTGTGACCAGTAATCTGGTTTTTCGTAACTGTTTGCACCCATACAATAATCTTCGGCGATAATTTTCCGTAACTTAAGGAATTTTGGGTTGTTGTTTTATTGAATTATGTTTTGTCTTGATTGCATAAAATTGTAACTAAATTTTATTAGAAATTTATTTTGCAAAAAGGTATAATCTGAATATGAACTTTCGAAAAATTTTGATAATTTTAATTGCAACAACAGGAATTTTTTCTGCAAGTGCTGACTCTCTGAATGATCTGCTGGTAAAATATTTGGAAAATGATCTTGATATGCAGAAGCTTCAGCTGGAATGCAGTAAAGCGGCTCTTGATCTTGAACAGTCTAATCTTAACAACCTTATACAGCTGAATCTTTCTACTGGTCAGATGACATTAAAACCTTCTGCTTCCGGCACAGTTTTTGTTCTGGAACCATTTGTTTCTGTAAGCGTGCCTGGTCTTAACAATTTAGGGGTTTCGGCAAGTGGAAAAGTGCAGTTTGGTGAAGATTCTTCTATTAATAAGGGCGAATCTGTTTCTGGAACAAGCAATGCAAAAATTAAACTCCAGGCAGAACTTTTAGGCGGCACAAGAGAAAAGTCAAGGGTAACCAGGTTGAATGCAGAACGAAAATTCTTAAATGCAAAAAGGGCTGTTCAACAAAGAGCATTAACCGGCGAAAAAGAATTTTATTCAGAATTAAAAAACCTTTATTCACTGGCATTGAATGTTACAAGTTGTGAGCAGGAGCTTTACGAAAAAGATCTGGATTTCTCACTGGTAAAAGCAAAGGGTTATGTTCCATCATCGTCCAGTTACAGAACATCGGAATTAAAATACAGAACTGCTGTTAGAAATTTAAATGATGCAAAGAGAGATTTTGTTCATCAGCAGAATGTTTTTGCTTTAAAATGCGGAATCAACTATGACCTGGAAAAATCATCGGATGGAAAAGCAGACAGAGAAATAATGTTTGAAACTGCATGGAATTTTTTACCACAGGAAATACCGGAAGTTCAAGTTGTTAACCTTAGAGATTTAGCAAAAGAAAATTTTTCGGAAATTGAATCAGCCAGGTGGAATCAATTTATAAATGAACTTTCTAGAAATGCAGAAAAAGATTTTACACTTACTGCCGGCGGTGGATATACTTTTGCAAATTCTACATCCGCTTCAGATACTATTGATGCTTCGTTGGGATTAAAGTGGCAGGGGATAACAGGTACTGCTGGAGTAAGCTTTCCTGCCGCCAGTGATAAAGATCCGTTTTATACAATGAGTGTGGGCGTTAATCCCTTTGGTTTTAAATCAAGCTCAATTGATAAACAGAAAATTCACATTGCAAAAAAACAGGAAGAAATTGCAATCAAACAGGCAGAAGAAAATTACCAGACAGCCATCGTTAATATTTACAGTAATCTTGGGGATTTGCGCTGGAAAAAAATGAGTAATAAAGAAGAACTGGAAGTTTATCAGCAGCTTTTGAAGGACACAGAAAACTGGTTTAAACAGGGAATTGTAAAAGAAAGTGAATATAAAAATTCAAAAGTAAATTACCAACGGGCAAAAATAAGTTGTCTTGAAAATGCAGTTGATTTTATAATTTTTAACGACGAAGTAAAATTGATGTTTGTTGAAAATTCAATTTCTGGAAAAAATGGGGAATAAAATGAAAAAATTGATGCTAAAAAAATTGCCGCTAAAAAAATTGAGTAAAAAAACAAAAATATTAATCGGCTGTGCAGTTGCACTGGTTGCTGTTGGTGTGGCTCTTGCTGTTACCCGTTCGGTTATTGCAAAGTCAAAAGTAACTGGCGAAATTTACAAAGTAAGAAAAGAAGTCAGCGAAGATGTAATTGATATTTCCGGAAATGTGAGTGCCGCCAACGAACAGACTCTTCAGGCAAAAAATTCCGGAGCTGTAATGAAGGTTTACGTTAAAGAAGGAGACCGGGTTAAAAAAGGGCAGATGATTCTCCAGCTTGATGATTCAACACAGCAATATGATCTGGCAAGTCTTGATTATCAGATTGCTCAGAAGCAGATAAATGGCAGCGCAAAAGAAATTCAACTTATGAAAAAGCAGAGGGAAGCTCTTGTGCAGAAGGTAGAAGACAGAAAAGTTGTGGCCACCTTTGACGGAATTATTGCCAGTCTTGAAGCGGCAGAAGGTGATTATTTTGAAGCAAAGGATGTAATCGGGACTCTGGTAGATACAAGTTACCTTAAAGCAAAAGTTGAAGTTGTAGAAACAGATGTGTCTCGTCTTAAAGTTGGTCAGAAAGTTGATTTTTCTTTCCCGGCATATTCAGAAGGAACTGTGTCTGGTTATCTTCATTCCTTTCCTTCAATCGGGACAATTACCAGCCGTGGAGTAACAGTTGTAAGTGCAGAAGTAAGAATAAATGAATTCCCGCCTGAAATTCTGCCTAATTTTAGTTTTAGCGGAAAGATTCAGATTAGTGAACCAATTAATCTTCTTGTAGTTGAACGTAACGCAATTGGCTATGATAATGGTAAAACTCACGTAGAAATTATCAGGAAAGATGGTTCTTCGGAAATCCGTGATGTAAAGGTAAAACCATACGGCATGAATTATGTTACTGTTCTTGAAGGTCTGGAAGGTGGCGAACGTCTTAAACAGCTTTCTGCAAGTTCCATCAGTGGAAAAATGAAGGACCGTAAAACAGGTGCTTCCAATAAACCATCACAGCAGGGTAATTCTCAAAAAGCTTTTGGTGGTGCTCCTGGACCAATGATGCCTCCAATCAGATAGGGTAACTGTATGGAACAGATGAACAGATCTGAAATTGTTATAAAAATGCAGGACGTGGTGCGCACTTATCAGATGGGAGACAACTGTGTGTATGCATTGCGGGGCGTTTCTTTTGAAGTTAAGCAGGGTGAATTTCTTTCTATCATGGGGCCTAGCGGCAGCGGAAAATCAACCTGTATGAATATGATTGGATGTCTGGACAGACCCACAAGTGGACTGGTAGAAATAAACGGTAAAAATACTGCCATTATGACCGAGAAAGAACTGGCTGTATTGCGTAATAAGACGATTGGTTTTGTTTTCCAGCAGTATCATCTTTTGCCGACCCTTACAGTTCTGGAAAATGTAATGCTTCCTCTGCGGTATCAGAATATTCCAAAAAATGAACGCAAAGACAAAGCATTGGCTGCATTAGAAAAAGTGGGACTTGCAGAGCGTGTTAATCATAGACCAAATGAATTAAGTGGTGGCCAGAAACAGAGAGTTGCAATTGCCAGAGCAACAGTAACAGAACCAAAAATAATTCTCGCAGATGAACCAACTGGTGCGCTGGATAGTGCTACAGGTAAAGCGGTGCTTGAACTTTTTGCAGAGATTAACAGCAAAGGAACAACAATCGCCATTGTTACTCACGACCCTGGAATTGGTTCCAGCACTCCAAGATGCATTAAAATTTTTGACGGAAGAATTCAGGAGTAAAAAGGAGGGAGAACATTATGTTAGAAGATTTTATCAACGCATTTCAGAATTTTGCCCGCAATAAAACTCGAACAATACTTTCTCTTCTTGGCGTAATCATTGGTGTTGCCAGCGTTATTGTTATTACAAGTATGGGTGCAAGTTCTACAAAACAGATTCAGGACACTTTTGGAAGCAGCGGACTTGATCAGGTTACAATCCAGAAAGGTTATATGTCCAGAAGAAAAAAAAGCGGCATTACTGTTGATTTTAACGAAGCTTTCAGAACTAATATTTTTAATAATATAGATAACATTAAACAGGTCTGGTTTAAAAACAGTTTTAGTGCCACATTGAGTTACGGAGACACAAGTGTAAGCTCTTCGGTAACAGCAATTGAACCTGATTTTCTGCAGATGTGCAATCTTGTTCTTGATTACGGTGATTTCTTTTCTGTTACAGATGATGTAATCGGGAATCAGAAAATAATCCTGGGCAGTGAAGTTGCCAGCGGATTGTTCCCGGAAGGAAATGCAGTTGGAAAAGTAATAACTGTTGTTTCAAGTAATATTACTTTTGCATTTACTGTAGCTGGAGTTTTAAAAGAACAGAGTGCCGGTTTTGAAAACGTTAAAACTGGTGTTTATGTTCCAATGGGATTTTATACAAAAAAAATAAAGCCAAATTCTCCAGCAAGCTCCGTAATTTTACAGGCTGTAAATAAGTCTGCAACAACACAAATGGTAAACGACGTTACAAATTATATGACAAGTGTAACAGGCTACAGTAATGCAGTGAATGTAAACAGTATGCAGACAATGATGGACCAGATGAGTTCAATTACAAATACCCTTTCTCTTATGCTTAGTGCCATTGCTGCAATCAGTCTGCTGGTTGGGGGAATTGGTATTATGAACATTATGATTGTTACAGTTACAGAGCGCCGCCAGGAAATAGGAATCCGCAAAGCATTAGGAGCAACTCCAGCAGCTATTAAACAGCAGTTCCTTATAGAAAGTGCGTCAATTACATTAACAGGCGGAATAATCGGTGTGATTCTTGGTGTGCTTATTTCTATTGCAGTTGAATATGTAAAAGGCGAAAGCTTTGTAATCAACTGGAAAGCCTGCGTTATAAGTTTTGTTTTTTCGGTGCTGGTTGGAATTTTCTTTGGTTTGAATCCAGCAAGCCGTGCTGCAAAACTCGATCCAGTTGTTGCTTTGAATAATTAATAACTTTTTTTGTGATTGTGCCCATTGTGGTTTTGCCCAGATTAATGAAAAGGTGGAAGTGATTCCAGCCCCGGTTTAACAGAAGCTGCATACTTTAAATTCCTCCACAAATGTTGTAAAATACAACCATGAACAGCATAGACAAATCAATTGACAACATTCTCGAATCTTATGAAAAATATGGTGGAATCAACCTGGATGAAGCCTGCATCTTTCCAAACCGTCAGAATGTTGTAAGTGTTTTGAATGACATCCTCAGCTTGATTTTTCCTGGTTATAAAACTGCAGAACTTTTAGACAGAGATACACTCCGTTATATTACCGGCGAAAAAGTAAACCGCATTATTCTCATGCTTACAAAAGAAGTTCAGAAGTCTTTTGTTTATGTTAAGAATTCCACAACTGTAGAAAGCTCCCACTGTTATAAAATGGCAGAACAGGCTGCTCTGGCTTTAATCGATGAACTTCCGGAATTAAGGCGAATGGTTGCGCTGGATGTTCAGGCTGCATATTTAGGAGATCCTGCTGCGGTAAGTACAGAAGAAGTTATCGTAAGTTATCCGGGCCTGGAAGCAATTGTTGTTCATAGAATTGCATATTTTCTGCATAATTGCGGCGTTCCTGTAATTCCTAGAATTATGAGCGAATATGTTCACGGTAAAACAGGAATCGATATTCATCCTGGTGCAAAAATCGGGGAAAGCTTTTTTATTGACCACGGCACTGGTGTTGTTATCGGCGAAACTTGTGAAATCGGTAATAATGTAAAAATTTATCAGGGAGTTACTCTTGGTGCCCTTAGCGTAAAAAAGGAACTGCAGAATAAAAAACGTCATCCAACAATCGAGGATAATGTTACAATTTATGCAAACGCAACAATTCTTGGCGGCGAAACAGTTATTGGCAAGGGGTCGGTTATTGGTGGTAATACATGGGTTACTAAACCAGTTGAACCGGGAACTTTTTACGTAAATAAATAATCAATCTGTTTCCCTTTTAATTCAATATGAAGAATCTAAAAATAAAATTTCTGGATGTGCTTTGCGCTGTTGTATTTGTTGCAGTAATTGTCTGTTCAATTTTTTATGCAGCAGGAGGTAAATCAACTGGAGCAGGAAATCTTGTAATAACTTCCGGCAGTAGTGAATATATTTACCCCATGGATAAAAATCTGGTAGTAGAAGTTTCTGGGAAAATTGGAAAAACTGTTGTCCAGATTAAAAATGGTCAAGCCTTTATTTCTGATTCACCTTGTCCAAACAAAACCTGCATGCAGTGTAAACCTGTTTCCGGCAGCATGAATGTTATTTCCTGTCTTCCCAATGGAATTTTTTTACGAGTAGAAAAAGTTGACGATTCTACCCCTGATGCGTTAAGTTATTAATATGGCAAAAAAGAAAGGTTCAATAGTTTATAAATGCTCAAATTGCGGATACACTCAACCGGGATGGTTAGGAAGATGTCCTGGCTGCGGAATGTGGTCAACTTTGGAAGAATGTATTCTTGACCCCAATGGTGCACAGGCCAGTCAGAAAAGTGACGGTACTTCTGTAAAAGCTAAACCGGTTACAATGGATCAGGTTTCTCTGGAAAAATGGGAACGATTTTTTACTGGAACAGATGAATTTGACAGAGTTCTCGGTGGCGGCGCAATGAAGAAGAGTGCAGTTCTCCTTGGTGGTGAACCGGGAATTGGTAAATCAACTTTATTGATTCAGACTGCATCAAATTTAATTTCCAACGAAAAAGCAAAAGTTCTCTATATCAGTGGCGAAGAAAGTGCCAGTCAGATAAAGGGAAGGGCAGTACGGCTGGGGCTTAATGTTGATTCTATGTCGATTCTTTGTACAATGCGTCTTGAAGATATTCTTGATGCTCTGGACAGTCTTAATCCTCAAGTTGTTATAGTTGATTCAATCCAGACTGTTTATTCTGCAGAAGCGGGGCTTGTTCCTGGAACTGTTAATCAGTTAAAGTACTGCGGTAACGAATTGATTGCATGGGTTAAAGAGCGGCAGAGTGTTCTTTTTATGACTTGCCATGTTACAAAAGATGGAATTCTTGCGGGGCCTAAAAGCCTTGAACACATGGTTGATACTGTAATTTCTTTTGAACGTTCCACTGATGAAGTAAGGTTTCTAAGGGCGTCAAAAAATCGTTTTGGTTCTGTTGATGAGCTTGGCATTTTTGAAATGTCAGAAAAGGGGCTGGCATCAGTTCCAGATCCAAGTGCTCTTTTTATTACCCGTCGTGATTCCAATCCTCCAGCTGGTGTTGCCTGTGTTCCTGTTTTTGAAGGTTCCAGAGTGTTTGTTGTAGAAATCCAGGCGTTAACAGTTCCTGCAAAAGGTGCCATAAATCGTGTTTACAGTGAAAAAATCGATTCTGCACGGGTAAGCAGAGTGGCGGCTGTTATAGAAAAACGTGCTGGAATAAAATTCAGTGATCAGGATATTTATATAAATGTGGCAGGGGGAGTAAGACTTACGGAAAGTGCAATTGATGCGGCTTTGGCGGCAGCATTGTATTCTGCAAGAACAGATATTGCCCTTCCTCCTAAATCTGTTGTGCTGGGTGAGTTGAGTCTTGCCGGTGAAATCAGGCCGGTAAGTAAATTACGCCAGAGAGTTAAAACATCAGCAGATATGGGAATGCTAAATATTGTTGTTCCAGAAAAAGAATCCTTTAGCGGTAATGCTCGAATTGTGGCAGTTGATTCAATTAAAGCGCTTTTAAAGGAAGTATTTCTTGCAGGTAAATAAAATTTCCTTGAATTCTCCACTTGTTTTAGGTATACTGTAATTATGTCCGAGAAAACATTTACAGTATTGGATTTATTAAGCTTAGAACTCAAAGGTCATGATGCCTTAAATTTGCAGTGTATTGCCGGAAGAAAAGGTTTGGCCCGGGAAATTGTAGTTCCTGATATTAACAGACCGGGACTTGCACTTTCGGGGTTTCTGGAATCTTTTGCATATCAGCGGGTACAGCTGTTTGGTCGTGGTGAACATGCCTATATCCAAAAGCTTCACAATGAAGGCAATGAAGATTCTATCAGAGCGTTGTTTTCATATATGATGCCTTGTGTAGTTTTTACTTACGGACTTACTCCCAGTGATTCATTTATCCAGATTGCAGAAGACAGCGGTTGTGCGGTTCTGCAGACAGATTTGGAAAGTACAGATTTTTCTACAAGGCTTCTCCGTGTTTTTTCTAATATTTTTGCTCCTCGTGTTTCTCTTCATGGCGTTCTTGTAGACGTTTATGGTGTTGGTATTCTTTTAAAAGGTTCCAGCGGTGTTGGAAAAAGTGAAACTGCTCTGGAACTTGTTGAACGAGGACATCGCCTTGTTGCTGATGATATTGTAAAAATCCGATGCGTTAACGGTAACACTGTTCTTGGTGAAGGTGCAAACTCTCTTCTTAGTCACCACATGGAAATCCGCGGACTGGGAATTATTAATGTAAGCCAGCTGTATGGAGTTGGTGCAATTCGTGAACAGAAAGAAATCCAGCTTGTTGTTACTTTGGAAGAATGGAACCCGGAAAAGATTTACGACAGACTGGGAACAGAAACTAAGATGACAGATCTTCTGGGGGTTAAAATTCCTGAACTGGAGATTCCTGTAAAACCTGGAAGAAACCTTCCGATTATTATTGAAGCTGCTGCAATGAATGAACGACTTAAATCCATGGGATATTATTCGGCTAGGGAATTCAATCAGAATGTCCTTAAATGGATCGAAAGTGGAGAAGCTCAGGCTGCATATTACAGTGCAGAAGATAAATATTGAATTTAATTACAAAAGATACTTGACGGATTAATAGTATCCGTTATATTAATATTAACAGACAAGGACAAAAAAATGACAGAAAAACTGCTTACAGTAAAAAACAGAGCCGGAATCCATGCAAGACCTGCAGCTCTTATTGCTCAGACTGCAAACAAATTTTCTTCGGAAATTACTTTAGAAAAAGACACCATTGTAGTAAACGCAAAATCAATTATGGGTGTTATTACAATGGGTGCCGGATATAACACAACAATGAAGCTTGTTGCTAATGGAAGCGACGAAGTTGAAGCAGTAGAAGCAATTTTTAGTTTGTTTGAATCAAAGTTCGAGGAGGACTAATTAATGAAGGATCTGACTGAACGTCAGCGTGAATTCCGTGATTTTATTGCAGATTATATAGAAGAAAACTCTTATCCCCCAACTGTTCGGGAAATGGCTGAACATTTTGATGTCTCTTTGAGGGCTGTTCAGGATCATGTTTCCGCTCTTCAGAAAAAAGGGTTTATTTCTGTAAATCCAAAGCTTTCCCGCTCTATGAAGGTGCTTCGGGATGAACGTAAACAGGAACCTCCTTTTACGGCAAAAGTGCCTATGCTTGGAACTGTAGCTGCTGGAATTCCGATTTTAAGCGAAGAAAATCTTGACGGCTATGTTACAGTTACAGAACCTTTTGTTAAGCCGGGCAAAGAATATTTTGCTCTTCATGTTCGGGGTTCTTCTATGATAAATGCTGGAATTCTTGAAGGGGATGTGGCAGTTATTGAACAGTCTGCTACAGCTCTTGACGGGCAGATTGTTGTAGCTGTTGTTGATGAAGCTATTACCTTAAAACGGTTTTATAAAGAGGCAAGTCGTGTAAGACTTCAGCCCGAAAATCCTGCTTTTCAGCCGATTTATTGTACAAATGTAAGAATCGTTGGTGTTTTGGCAGGAATTTTGCGTCAGTATTAAAATGGGAAATTTTTATCTTTTTACAGGTCCAGAAGCCGGTCAGAAAAATGATGAAATTGCTGATCTTAAGCAGAAGGCCAGAGAAAAATACGGAACAATCGAAGAATACTCATATTATGCTTCAGAAACACCAATTGGGGATATTGTTTCCCAGTTGCTGAATGGAAGTCTTTTTACACCTTCTATTTTTGTTGTGGTAAAAAATGCAGAAGTAATTAAAGCAACGGAAGAAAAGTTCATTTCTAAATGGGCCGCCAGCTGCAATTCCAGTTCCAACACACTTGTTCTTGTTAGTGACGAAAATAAAATAAATACTAAAATTGAATCTCTTGTTCCTTCTGTAAATAAAAAAATCTTCTGGGAAATGTTCGAAAACCGTAAACAGGATTGGGTAAAAGATTATTTCCGGAAAAACGGCATGGGAATTACATCTGATGCAGTAGATGCAATCCTTGAAATGCTGGAAAACAATACAGAAACTCTAAAAAATGAATGTTCCAGATTTTTTTATTGTTTTGAAAGCGGTCATACTGTTTCTGAAGAAGATGTAGAAAAAATCCTTTCCCATAACAAGGAAGAAACTGCTTTTTCTCTGTTCGATGCTATGTGCGCTTTGGGAGAACCGGCTCAGAAACGTTTTGAATCGTCCCTGGCAATTCTAGATAAAATTATGTCTTCCAGCAATTCCAGTAAGGCTATTCCAACAATTGCGGGGCTTGTTTACTGTTTCCGTCAGCTTAGAGCATGGCATTTTCTGCACAGTAAAACAGACAAACCTTCTGAAGATGATTATAAAAAAAATGGTTTTGCCCGTAAACAGTCTAGAACTCAGTATCAGAATGCTGCACGGGTGTGGGGGGCTGGTTCAACTGCATCAATTATTGCTCTGCTTTCTTCTACAGATATAGAATTAAGAAGCAATATGGCGGCTCACGAAAAAACTATTATGTCACTTTTGATTTATTCAATTGTTATGAAAAATGGAGCATATTGTTCCAGTTATGATAAATACTAAGAATGGAGTGTAAGAATTATGGCAGATGATTTTTCGTTTTCTATAGAAAAAACTGTTGGTGTTGTTTCGGAAGGAAAAGGCGGATGGAAACTTGAATTGAATCTTGTTTCCTGGGGTGGAAGGCCTGCTAAATACGATTTGCGTTCATGGTCTGAAGATCACCAGAAGATGGGAAAGGGTTGTACTCTTACTAAGGAAGATCTTGAATCATTAAAGAACCTGCTGAATTCTGTGGAATTATAGTTTTTACCCAAAAAATTTGCAGGGTAAATGATGCAGAGTAAATGATTCTTGAAATTTATTCTAACTTATTGTAATATTTAAAAAAATAAAACGGAGGATATATGAAAAAGATTAAATTTATAGTTTTGGCTGTTAGTTTGATTTCGGCAGTTTTTTTTGCTTCATGTAAATCAACACCGGAACCAGAACCTGCCCCATCTCCTGCACCAGTAGAAAAAGAGTCGGAACCAGAATCTGCCCCAGTAGAAATCATTAAGGATTATACAGAAGAAAATAAAGTATCTTTTGAAAAAATTGATTCTGCCCGTCAGAGTGCAATTGATGCAGGCGCAGAAAAAGTAAATCCATTGGGATGGGCTGCCGCAGAAGCAGAATTAAAAGCAGAACAGGCTGCTTTTCAGACAACTCCTGCAGCAGATCTTTCAATCGCCCTGGATGACCTGGAAGCACGTTACAATGCTCTGGCAAGTCAGGCAAAGGCTGTTTCTTTAAAAGCAAGAATTGATGAACTTGATTTTTCATCTTATGCACAGAGTAATTACAATAATGGCTGTGCTGCCCTGGATGAACTTTCTTTGCCAACTGCAAACATTGCAAAAGGAAAAGATCTTTTTGCTAAGGCAAGCATGGCAGAAGAATCTTTTGTAAGCGTTCTCAAAAGCGGGTTCAGAGTACTGGCAAAGGCTGAACGTTCAGATTCTGTTTTGTCAAAGAAAAATGCAGACAGTGTAAAAGCTGCTGTTTCTAAAGCAACAGATTATAGTTCTGCTGTAGAAAAAATTAAAGCTGCAGACCAGAATTACGCAACAGGCAATCCAGAAGAAGCATATAATCTTTATAAAGAAGCATCAGGAATTTTCCAGGCAATTTACGAAGATATTTCAACAAAGAGAGCTGCTGCTCTTGCTGCAATTGAAGCTGCTAAAGCAAAAGTTGCAAACAGTGAAGCTGCTGCAAAGGAAGCTGATCAAAAAGCACCCCTTGGTGATCAGAAAGTACAGGGAATTGAAGACGCTGATGCTAAACTTCTGGAAGATGACAGCTTTGCAGAATATAAATCAGAAGATGTTGGCGATCTTTCGGAATAAGAGGTAAGAAATGAAAAAGTTATTATTAACAGTTGCAATGTGTATTTGCTGTGCTGCAGTTTTTGCTGTAAGTTATACAAATAATACATATCAGAAACTTGCACAGGAATATACTGTAAAAGCAGAAAAAGCTCTTGATGCCGGAGAATATGACCTGGCAGAAGAATATGCCGCCAAAGCAAGTGAAAATGCCTCCTTGTCTGAAGCATACATCAAAAAAATGACAGCTAAAGCAGATGCAGATAAAAATATTGCTCTTGCTACAAACCGTATGAATTATGTTAAAAGTATTCGCGGTGATGTTACTTTTCCATTGGCTTACAAGGCTGCAGAAACTTTGCTTGATCAGGCAAACAAAGCCTATGAAGCAGAAAATTATGAAGCCGCAAGCATGATGGCAAAACAGCTTGTAGAAACTTTGGCAGAAGTAAAAGAAATTACTCCTCTCCCAAAATATTATATTGTTCGTCCTTGGGCAGAAAGCAAAGACTGTTTCTGGAATATTTCTGGACGTGCTTATGTTTACAACAATCCCTTCCTTTGGGAAAACTTGTATGAAGCAAATAAAAACCAGTTGCAGGATCCAAAAAATCCTAACCTTATTCAGCCTGGTATGAAAATGGAAATTCCATCTATCAGTGGTGAATACCGTGACGGTGTTTACAGTCCAACAAAGAAATACGATCCGTTCCAGTCAACACTTTCAAGATAATTAGACGTCGGGAATTTTTGTAAAATTCAACTTATCAAATAATGATAATGTCCCCTTTTGCAATTTGTTTGTTAAAAGGGGATTTTTTTTATTCAAATACTGTTATCCTCAATAGGTTTTCTGTTATGGACTTTCTGATTAAAGTTCCTTCTTGATAATACATTCTGTTCATTCCAATAAAAGTTGTGGTATAATTTTATATAAGAGAAAAAATGAGTTTAACAGAGCAGACTAAAAAATGGATTAGAAAAAATTGTCTCAAGAGTTTTGAAGGAAAAACTGTTGTTATTACCGGAGCAAACAGTGGGGTAGGTTTTAAAGAGGCCGAAACTCTGGTTTTTCTTGGTGCAAAAGTAATAATGGCCTGCAGAAATCTCCAGAAAGCAGAAAATGCCAGAAATATTCTGCTGTCAGAATATCCGGGTGCTGTAATTCAGATTATGGAATTGAATATTGCAGATTTTTCTTCAATAAATAAATTTGTTCAGGAAGTAATAAATCAATCTTTAAAAATTGATATGTTCATAAATAATGCAGGAATTTTTCACATGCCCCACCAGAAAACAAAAGACGGCTTTGAACTTGTTCTTGGAACTAATTATTTGGGAACTTATCAACTTACAGAAAAAATTCTTCCTTATCTGGAACAAACCGGTTATCCTGTTAAATACGTGAACACAATTTCTGTTATTCATAAAATTGGTTCTGTAAAATATGACGACTTTTATTTTTCAAAAAAATACAATAATTTTCTTGTGTATGCCCGTTCAAAATTATGCCTTGCAAAATATACCTGGTACATTTCACAAAAATATAAAAAATCAACTGTGCAGGTTTTAATGAACCACCCTGGAATAACAATTACTCCATTGGGTATAAATGCATTTGGCAGCTTGATTGGTAAACTGGCAGAATTTGCAAAATTCATTTTTAATTCTCCCGAAAAATCTGCTCTTTCTGCGGCTTTAATATTGTCACGGGATTTTGAGCCTGGTTCAATAGTGGGACCAGATAAATTCTTTGGGGGCTGGGGATATCCAAAGTTGAATCACATTTCTGCAAAAGTAAAAACTGGGGGCAAGGAATTAGTTGAATTTACAGAAAGTGAATGCAAACAGTTGGGGATTTTTAAAAACTGATTATGGTTCATTCTTTACTGGAGTTTAAAATATTATTTGCCAGATAGAGAATTTAGAGTTATAATTTAACTAATAAAAACATCACGGGAGGCTCACTATGGCAGTATTAACAATTTCAAGACAAGTGGCAGCATTGGGGGACGAAATTGCCACCGCATTAGCAAAAAAATTAGGCTACACTTTTATTGACCGCAAGCAGATTGAATCCAGAATTGTTGAACTTGGCTTCCCAAAAGAAAAACTTTCTAAATATGATGAACGTAAACCTGGTTTTTTTGCAAGCCTTGTAAAAGACAGAGATGAATATCTTGATTATCTTCAGCTGGCAGTTTATGAAGCTGCAGAAAAAGGAAACTGTATTCTCATTGGTCGTGGTGCGTATATTATTCTGGAAGACCTTCCAAACCTTCTGAGTTTTAGATTTGTTGCCCCAGATAATATCCGTCTAGAAAGACTTGAAAAAGAATTCAACTGGAATCAAAAACAGGCTCAGGCCAGAATTGATGAAAGTGACCAAAACAGAAGGGGATTCCACAAGAGTTTCTTTAATATGAACAACGAAGGTCCTGAAAGTTTCCACATGGTTTTGAATACTGGCCTTCTTGGAATTGACGAAAGTGTAAAAGCAATTGAACAGATTGTAAAAAATACAATTACACCAGAAAAAGAAAAAGCAGGTGAAGTTAGAATTAAGGAACTTCTTCTTGGGCAGCAGCTTGTTAACCGTTTGATTTTTGACTGCAAAATCAATATTAATTTCTTAAGGGCAAATATTACTGGCAATACAGTTATGCTTCATGGAGTTGCAGACAGTCAGGCGATTGTGGAAAAAGCAATTAATCAGGCTGCAAACATTCTTCCAACATATAAAATTGAATCGTCAATTAGTGTTGTTCAGGATTTTAAAGCATATCATTAATCTGCAGGTTAAAAATTGAATCTATTACTCACTTTTTTGTACGCAATTATTTCTCTTTGTGCCGGACAGGGATTGGGCAGCCTTCTAAGGTTAATATTTGGTGCCATGGCTAAAAAAAAGCAGAAGCCTTCTGTAACCAGTTTAATGTGTCTTTTTTTAAGCCTGGGAGTTGCCTGTTTTAGTATAAGCCTCTTTTTGCCGGGGATTAAAGAATTTTTGGTCTTTACAAAATGGGATTTTATTTATTACGGAATTATTTTTGCATCAGGAATTCTTCTTGGTTTGTTTTTTAATGTAATGATTATTGTTCTTGTTGTATTTTACCTGATTTTTACCGGGTATAATTTTCTTCTTCTTTCTACTAATTTTCCTTCCAATTTTGAAAAGCAAGGCAAAAATGTTTTAGTAAAAATCGACAGTAAATTTCTTGAACTGCAGAACACTTTTATTCCTCTGGAAGAAGTTCAGAAAAATGAAGATGGAAATTTTTTAGTTGAAGTTGATGTGTTCCGTCTTAAAGAAAAAAATCTGTGTCCCTTTGCAAGAAATTATTATTCATTCCCGGCTGTAAAAAATGATTCTCGTTTTACCCCATGGCCTCTGCAAAATAGTTTGATTGGGTCAAACCAGCGTGTTAAAATTGAACTTAAAGGTGCAGAAATTCTGCCGGCGTTGTATTCAATCAATGTAAACAGAAAATTTACTTCAATTGAATTTGATTGTGTAAAAAGCTTTTAATTTTGTTCAACTTATTTTGGTTTTTTTGCACCTGTTTTGAATTATTCATGTTTAAAATTTTCGTTTATATTTTTGTCGGTAACTGAATTGCTGCTTACTGTAAAAACCGTAAACTCATTAAAATCATTAAAACCTTTTACACCTTTTGCAAAAAAGTTTCCAAAGTTTACATATCCACCAGGATGATGATGTCCGGTGTAAACAGCTTTTACGTTATTGTTGTTAAATTCTGTAAGGAGTATTGCTCGTTCCCGGGTGTTGGTTGTCTGGAACATATCTCCGGTTGTGAAAAGAGGATAGTGTGAAAAAATTATTTTCTTGTTTTTGTCAGTTTTAAATCTGCTTCGTAAATCGTTAAGCTGTTTTTGCCCGAGAGTCCCGTTTGCTGAATCTAAAAAGTAGAAGCTTGTACCTGCAGTTGAGATTCTGAAATATGTCTGATAAGGATAAGCTTTGTCAAGGAATTCATATATTCCATCGTTAAATAAATCATGGTTGCCCGGAATTGCAACTGTTACAAGTCCGTATTGGTCATACAGTCTGTTAGTTAGTTCAACGTAGGAATTATATTCATCTGCTCTTCCTGTTTCTGCAATATCACCAAGACAGATTGCAAATGAAGGGAATTCTGGTTTTTCTTTTACTGTATCCAGGTATTCAAAAAATAAGGAATTGTCCTGGTGAGGAATTGCGCCAAAATGAATGTCGGAAAAAACAAGAACGTTGTAGTCCTTGCCTGAAGCTTCAGCTGCCTGAATTGTTGTAATGATTTTTTTGAATCTGGATTTTTCACTGTCTGGGGGATTTGTCTCTGATAATTCTGTAATTTGTGTGCTTCTTTTTCTAACACTGTGACTGCGGTAGAATGCTTGTTCAAGCCCGAATTTACATGAAGTGAGAAAAATCAGAAAAAATATAACTGGAATGAAAAAAAGTTTATTTGCCTGTTTCAAAATTGTACCTCATAAATAATTTGCAGCCAAGAAAATCAGGGTAAGCTGATAGTGTAAAAAAATCGCTGTAACGAACAAATGCATCAAATTCTATAGTAAACATTTTCTGAAAAGTGTGTCCGTATCCTAAGTAAAAATTGGGAGAAGGGAAAATTGGAAACCAGTAATCTTCCCAGTTTGAAATTCGCAATCGAATAAAATTTTCCTGAGGCAGATTAAAATATGCGGTAATTTCGTATGCCGGAGAAATATCTGCAATTACAGGACAGGTGTCTTTAAATGCGTCAATTTTTTGAATTTTAGTCTGGAAGTGTGATGCAATTTTTAAGTCCATCCAGGGAGCAGTGTGCATTAAAATACGGCCTCCAATAAGGGTGTCAATTTCTGTAGAAACCCCCAGCAATGTTCCAGTATGAAGAATCTGGCTTACAGCAAAATCAATGAACTTAAAATTAAAGAAATTTATGTCGGCGGCAGCAGTGATGTCAAATTGATTTTCTGTAAATCTGAGTCCCCCGGTAATATTAAAATTGATGTGGTTTTCAAAAGGATTAATAAAGGCATTTCCGTCAACAGAAACATCGGCACAGTAATTATTGTATCCCGTTCCTCCATTTAATCCCAGCCCCAGTCTTGCTTTGTATTGATTTGCAGAAGAAAGTCCTGCAGCAATACACAAGTATAAAGCAATAAATAATGATTTTGTTTTTATTTTCATTTTATCTTCCAGTTAAAAATATACAGCAGATTATGGTATATTTCAACTTAGTCTGGTTTATGACGGCTAATTATTTGCTCTTGTTTACTTGTTGAATTTAAGGTATAATTTAATTTATGAAAGTTTCAAATAAATATACATTTTTAAGAATGATTTTAGCACCAGTTTGGTTTGCTTTATTTTATATTCCTGAGCTTTTTAAGTTCAAAACAGGTTCAGTGGCAAATATTGTTTTTTCTGTAGTGCTTATTGCAATGCTGGGCTTTATGGAATTTACTGATTTTCTTGATGGTTATTTTGCCCGCAAAAAAAATGAAGTAAGTGATTTTGGCAAACTTTTTGATCCTTTTGCCGATGTTATTCTTCACATGACTACTTTTGCTACATTTACAACTTTCCGTTTTATGGACAAAAGTTTGTGCCCTCTGGTAATTTTTATTCTTGTTTTCTATAGAGAATTTTCTATGAACTTCCTTCGCATGGTTGCTGCTAAACAGGGAACTGCAATTGCTGCCAAAAAAGGCGGTAAATTAAAAACAGTGATGTATGTTGTTGCCGGATTTTTCTCCCTTGTGATTGTTTCTGCCAGCCGCTGCGGTCTTGTTGAATTGTGGAATCTTCCTGTTGAAGTTCTTAGATATGTTGGTTATGGAATTTATGCATTCTGTGCATTGCTTTCATACATCAGTTTTATTGATTATCTTATTTCATTTAAATCAGTGTTGAAGGCTGTTGCAGAATAATTTTTGCTGTATGCTGTTCCTCATTTTTTTTAAATAATTAGTATATATTTGACTCTATGAATCTTTTGTCTATAAATAATCTTTCTAAAATCGGCAGGGAAAAGCCTTTGTTTACAGGCGTTACTTTTGGTCTGGATGAAGGTGATAAAGCTGCATTAATTGGTAAAAACGGCACTGGAAAATCAACTTTGCTGAATACAATTGCCGGAGTCCTTGAACCAGATGAAGGCCAGGTAGTAATAAATAAAAGTGCTGGAGTTTCATTTCTTCCCCAGAATCCACTTTATAACAAACAGGATACAATTCGTGAGCATATTTTTAAATCCAATTCACCAAAGTTGAATGTTATCCGGGAATATGAAGAAGTTTGCGAAAAAATGAAGGATTCAAATTCTTCTTCTCTCCAGAATAAATTTCAGGAACTTACACAGAAAATTGAATCCCAGGATTTGTGGAATTACGAAAGTCAGGTAAGTTCAATTTTATCTACATTAGGAATCCATTCCCTTGACCGCAAAATGGGTGAGCTTAGCGGTGGCATGGTAAAAAAAGTTGCTCTTGCCCAGGTGCTTGTGGAAGATACAAAACTTCTTCTGCTGGACGAACCTACAAATCATCTTGATCTAGAAACAATTATTTACCTCCAGGAATATCTTGCAGAAACAAAACGTTCTGTTCTGATGGTTACCCATGACCGTTACTTTCTTGATGCGGTTTGCAATAACATTTATGAACTGGCCCGCAATAAAGTAAAACTTTACACTGGAAATTATTCTGAATATCTTGCAAAAAAAGAAACAGAAGCAGAAATCGAAGCAAATACTGAACGTCGAATCGAAAGTGTTCTGCGTTTTGAACGAGACTGGCTTTTACGTGGACCTTGCGCCCGTGGAACAAAAGCAAAGGCAAGAATTCAACATGATATGGCTCTTATTAACAGAGAAAAATTTGCGGCAGATAGAAATTTTACATTTGAAGTAAAAGGCCGCCGTCTTGGTGGAAAAATTCTTGAACTGCACAATCTGTCTAAAAATTATCCTAAGGGTTTTTCTGACAACGGTCAAATTCAACCTGTAATAAAAAATTTCAGTTACACATTTAATAAGGGCGAAAAAATCGGCGTGTTTGGAAACAATGGTTCCGGAAAGTCAACCTTGCTCAACATGATTACAGAAAAAATCAAGCCAGATGAAGGAGAAATTGTAAAGGGAATCAACACATATATTGCTTATTACGAACAGAATCCTGTTTTTCCGGAAACTAAGCTTACGGTTCTAGAATACATTAAGGAAGCGGCCGAAGTTATGGAAATGAATGACGGTACCACGCTGAGTGCAGGACTTTTTCTGGAACAGTTTGGATATGAAGGAAGAATTCAACATTCACCTGTAAGTACTTTAAGTGGCGGGGAGCGGAAAAAACTTTATCTTCTGCGCCTGTTGATGAGCAATCCCAACTTTCTGATTCTTGATGAACCTACAAATGATTTTGATATTTTTACAATGAATATTCTTGAGCAGTTCCTTTTGAATTTTAAGGGATGTCTTCTGGTTGTTAGCCATGACCGTTATTTTATGGATAAAATCTGTGACACTCTTTTTATTCTTGAAGAAGATGGGGGAGTTAGCGGCTATGTAGGCAAGTGCAGTGAATATATTGATTACAGAAATCAGCTTAAAAAAGAAAAACTTATTGCCCAGAAGCAGGAAAAGTCTGCAGCTCCAGTTGAATCAAAAACGGTTGCCCAGGAGCAGTCTGGTGGCAAGGTTCGTAGAAAAACTTTTAAAGAGCAGAAGGAATTTGAAGAAATTGAAGCAAGAATTTTTTCGTCGGAAGAAGAGTTGATTCAGCTGGAAGAACAAATGTCCAGTTCTGATTACGAAGTTTCTAAAAAGGCCGGTGAACGTTATACAAAGCTTCAATCTCAACTGGAAAAAGATTACGCCCGGTGGGAAGAATTGTCTGCTTTAGGCTGATGGGACAGCCCCATTTAAAAAAAATATTTTTTTTTAGATTTTTTTAAATTTGCTATTGACACTTTTTTGTAAAACATATATAGTAAAGAAGCATTCAACGAAGAGCACTCTTCAAAAATGCAGTTGGGCTATTAGCTCAGGTGGTAGAGCACCGCCCTTTTAAGGCGGCTGTCGGTGGTTCGAATCCACCATAGCTCACATAAAGCAGATTGGTTATCCAGTCTGCTTTTTTTTATTTAAAAATATTTTATATATTTATTATTAAAATTGATTTATTAGGAAGAATTTTTAGCCGGGGGTTACGGGCTGGCGATTGAGGCCCGCAGAAAGGGTAGAACGCAACGCAGTGCGGGCGTAGGGGAAGACTTGCCCCTTCTTGAAAAATTTTTCCAATAGTGGTAATTTAAATCAGACAAAGAAGTCGCCAGGAATTTGATGTTCCCGGCGATTTTTTTTTTGGAGGTTTTTATGGAATACAAATTTGATGCTGCCAGGGAAGCTGCTAATATTAAACAGCATATGACAGGTTATTTTAGTTCGATTTATTGTACTAAAGCAATTGTTGGTGTTAGTGGAGGTAAAGATTCTGCTGTTACATTAAAACTTGCCTGTGATGTTTTGGGAAAAGAAAATGTTCTTGGGGTTATGATGCCTAATGGTTACCAGAAAGATATTAGTGATTCAAAAAAGGTAATTGAATTCTGCGGATGTCCTTCTGTAGAAATCAACATAGCAGAAGCTTATAATGGACTTGTTGCAGCATTTGAAAAATCCGGAAAATCTCCTTTGGAATTTAAAACTTTCAGAACAAATACTCCGGCCCGTATCAGAATGACAACTTTGTATGGTCTTAGTGCAATTGAGGGTGGACTTGTTCTTAATACATGTAATCTGTCGGAAGATTGTGCGCCTGGAAATTACAGTACTCTTTTTGGAGACAATGCCGGTTCTTATTCAACTTTGCAGGGATTTACTGTAACAGAAGTGCGGGCAATTGGTGATGTTCTTGGAATGCCTGTTGATCTTGTTCATAAAACACCTGATGATGGAATGTGCGGTTTTAGTGATGAAGAAAATATTTCAAGACAGACAGGAATTAACGGTTTTACTTATCAGCGGTTTGATCGTCTGATTAGAATGCTTGACCATGATTTTAATCCTGAAGAAGTGGCTGTTTTGAGAAAAGGTTTTACTGGTGGAAAATTTAAAAACGAAATCGTGAGGATTCCCCATTATGTTCCTGATTTGCCGAACTTTTTTGAATCCAACTGATATTTTTGTGTATTTTTTGTGTATTTTTTGTGTATTTTTTGTGTTAAATTTCCTCATCGTTGGCAACTTCCAGCGCAAGTTCTGCAAGATCGAAAATCTCCTTTTTGCGGGCTGCTTTTTCTGCAGTAGTTCCAGGCAGTTGAAGTGAAAGTTTCTGTTTTGATTGTTTTGATTTCTGCTGTTCAAGAAGCTGTTTGCCGCTGGAAAGAATTTCTTCTGCTTTTTGCTGAGGGATGTGCATCAGGTCCATAAGTTCTTCAACTGTGGCATTTCCGAAATTTTCCAGTGTGGTATAACGCTTGAGGAGTAATGTTTCTCTTGCTTTTCCAATTCCAGGAATTTTGCTGAAGGGAGATACTGTGTTTTCTTTAGTTCTAAGTTCCTGGTTGCATCTTGTGGCAAAACGGTGGGTTTCGTCTCTAACTCTTTGCAGAAGCCTTAATGCGTCGCTTCTTTTTGGGAGACAGATTGGTTCATTTATTCCAGGCCTGTAAATCTCTTCATCTCTTTTTGCAAGTCCTGCAATTGGTATATCGATTCCCAATTCATTTATGCTGGCTCTAACTGCGTTTACCTGACCAATACCACCGTCTATAAGCAGCAGGTCTGGCAATTCCTTTTTTTCTCTGATGAGTCTTGAATAACGGCGGTGAGTTGCTTCCCTCATGCTGGCAAAGTCATCAATATATCCGTCTGTAGTTTTAAGCCTGAAATATCTGTAATTTTTCTTATCCGGGTTTCCATCCCAGAAACTGATGAGTGACGCAACTGGAAATTTTCCTCCGATGTGGGCAATATCAAAACCTTCTATGCGGCGGGGGAGTTTGTCCAGATTAAGCAGATTTTTAAGTTCTTCAAGAGCAGGAATGTCTTTTTGTTCTCTTCTGCGGCGGATAATATCTTCTTTTGCGTTTGACTGAGCCATATTGAGGGCCGCTGCATGAAGTGAGGAATTTTCGATTTTGTCTGTTACCAGATTGATTTTTGTTTCTGCTTTTAAAACTTCTCCAAAATACTGTTCCATTATTTCCAGGTTTGTCTGAGTGCTTACATAGATATTTGGAGGAATTGATGAGGCGTTATCTTCTGTGTAAAATGCGGCAAGAAATTCTGGAATCAACTCTTCGTCTTCGCTCATGCTCACTGTTCTGTAGTTTTCACGGCCCAGTAATTTGCCCCCCCGGATTTTAAGTACTGTAAAACTGATTTCTTCTCCGTCACGCCAGTATGCAACGTAATCTCTGTCTTTATTGTCAAAACCTTCTACTACATTCTGATTTTTTAGAATTTCCAGAGCTTTTAAACTGTCCCGTAACCTTGCGGCTTTTTCGAAGTTTAAATTTCTGGCAGCTTCTTTCATCTGAGTTTTGATTTTTTCTGCTGTGTCTTCAGTTTTTCCCTCAAGTAGCATGCAGATTTCTTCGATAAATTCAGTATAGGTGGATTGGGTAATTTTTCCTGTACAAGGGGCCAGACATCTGCCTATGTGATAATACATGCAGGGAGTTGCTTTTTCACGGAATGTCCGGCAGTGGCGAATCGGATAAATTTCGTACAAAGCTTCTATAAAAGAATCCAGGGCAGTAGCGTCAGGGTAGGGACCAAAATATTTTGAACCATCCTGAATAACGCTTCTTGTTTTAAAGATTCTTGGAAATTTATCTCTGGTGATTCTGATTACTGGATATGATTTTCCGTCTTTTAAACAGATGTTGTACTTTGGAGAATATTTTTTGATTAAATTGTTTTCCAGCAGAAATGCTTCGTACTCATTGTTTGTGGTAATGTATTCAATATATCTGGCATTACTTATTAAAAGTCGTGTCTTAATGTCTTTTTCGCCGGCAAAATATGATGAAAGTCTGTTTTTAAGATTTTTTGCTTTGCCAACGTAAATGACAGTGTCTTCATCATTGTGCCATAAATAAACGCCTGGTGATGAAGGTGCTTTTAGCGCAGTTTGATGCAGTATTTGACGTGGAGTTGATTCTGATGAAATATATTTTTGATCCGACATTTTCTTGTTACTCAATAAGTGATTGTAATAATATCATTAAAAAATCAATTTGTTTAGTGGTATGTATGGTTCTGATGGGGATTTCTGTTTTTGCTCAGCCTAGAACTTTAACACTTGGTGGAAAAAATAAATGGCCTGCAATGAGTAAGATGGAAAATATTTCTGTTGGTAAAGGCCGCTTCGGATTTGATTCTCTTGAACTTTCTACAAATTCCAGAGTGGTAGATAATTATACAGATCTTCTTGTGGATTTTGAAAACGGCAGACAGATTGATGTTTCTGGAAATTATAAAATTACAGCAAACAGTATTGCCATCTCAAAAAAATCTATTATGGGAAAAGGTTCTGGTCTTGTCCGGGGTAATGGCGGATTAAGACTTCAGGGAAAACAGGGATCACTTTTTGGAACAGAAGGAAATACAGGCAGCTGGACAATTGAATTCTGGCTTAAACCAAGTATTGCAGAAAATGGTGAAATAATTTTTAACTGGCGGTCAAGCAGAACTGTGGCAGGTTATGCTCTTTACCAGATGATTAATGCAAGTTTTTTTAATAACCATGTTCAGTGGACTTTTGTAAATGTTTTTGACGGATATACTGATAATGGTGGTGAAGTAAAGTTAACAAGCTACCGAACAATTATTCCTAATTTCTGGTCACGTCATTCAATTACCTTTGATGATGATTCAGGTTTTCTTGAGTACAGAATTGACGGCAAACTTGAAGCAATGGCTTACATCACAAGCAATAAACGGGAACGTGGAGGTTCAATTTTCAATCCAAGACTTGGTGTTGTTGCGGATATTGAATTGTGCCCGAATTTTTCTGGCTTAGTTGACGATTTTAGAATTCAGCGAAAAGTAGAAACAGACGGCAGTATGAATTATGACACTTACAGCAAAACCGGGGGACGTTTTGAAACACAACCTTTGCTTGTAACAGAAAGTGCGGTTCTTAATTCAATTTATGCCGAAACAAATATTCCTCCTCAGACAGACATCTGCTATTACGTAAGAAGCGGTGACAATTTCTATAACTGGACAGATGAATATCCAAAATGGATACCAGTAGAAAATGGTCAGCCCATTAAAGGTGTAAAAGGCTTGTACTTCCAGATAGCAGTTGAACTTTTCCCAGATGGTGGCGGAATGAATACTCCAAGCATTACTCAACTTGATGTAAATTATACAGAGGTTCCTCTCCCTTTACCACCATTTAAAGTAAGTGCAACAGCTGGCGACGGTTGTGTAACTTTAAACTGGAATTATTCAGTTGATGATACTTGTGGCGGATATCTTGTTTATTATGGTGAACGTCCAGGGGAATATCTTGGCAGGGAAGCCTTTGAAGGCAATAGTCCTGTTAAAGTAGGCAATACTTGTTCCGTAAAATTAACTGGATTAAAGAATGGAAAAATTTATTATTTTGCAGTATGCTCCTATTCAAGAATGAA
>JAEDJS010000012.1 GCA_016296205.1 Treponema sp.
GACAGCGAGCGGAAATGCCCGGAAGGAGGAAACAGGAAGTTTCCGACTGTAGGGGGGGGTAGAAGTCCGATCATCTCCAAAAGTAAAAAAAAGTAAAAGGTATCCGAAAACGGGTACCTTTTTTAAGTTTAAAAAGAATTCGGACTTGAACCGACTAACGAAGTGAGCGCCAAAAATCGGGAGCAAGTGCGAGTGATTTTTGGAAAAGGGCACAGGAAGTGCCCGACAGCGAACAGAGGCGCCCGGAAGGAGGAAACAGGAAGTTTCCGACTGTAGGGGGAGGTATAAGTCCGATCATCTCCAAAGGTAAAAGAAAACAGAAAAGGTATCCATAGCGGGTACCTTTTTTTAATTTTAAAGAAAAATTGGACTTGAACCGACTAGTGGAGTGAGCGCTTAAAAAATGCGAGCAAGTGCGAGTATTTTTTAAGAAAAGGGCACAGGAGGTGCCCGACAGCGAGCGGAAATGCCCGGAAGGAGGAAACAGGAAGTTTCCGACTGTAGGGGGGGGTAGAAGTCCGATCATCTCCAAAAGTAAAAAAAAGTAAAAGGTATCCGAAAACGGGTACCTTTTTTAAGTTTAAAAAGAATTCGGACTTGAACCGACTAACGAAGTGAGCGCCAAAAATCGGGAGCAAGTGCGAGTGATTTTTGGAAAAGGGCACAGGAAGTGCCCGACAGCGAGCGGAAATGCCCGGAAGGAGGAAACAGGAAGTTTCCGACTGTAGGGGAGGTAGAAGTCCGATCATCTCCAAAAGTAAAAAAAACAGAAAAGGTATCCAAAAACGGGTACCTTTTTTAATGAGATCCTGAAACAAGTTCAGGATGACACATCTGTGTAAGGATGACACGTTGCGTTTTAGGATGACACGTCATTCCGGACCCCCACTGTCATTCCGGGCTTGATCCGGAATCTCATTCTGCAACCAGGAGAGCGATGGAGCGTCATTCCGGGCTTGATCCGGAATCTCATTCTGCAACCAGGAGAGCGGTGGAGCGTCATTCCGGGATTGATCCGGAATCTGCCAGAGATTTTGAAATCAACCTAACAAAAACAAAAAAAAATATGTTACAATTAATAAAGAAAAAAGGTTTTAATTGTGAAACTGAATTTGCGAGGTTGTTATGAAGAAAATTATTGCTATATTTATTTTAATTGCTGCTGGAAATTTTTTGTTTGCGACACAACCTTTGGACAATCAACTTCCAGAAAGTTTTAGAGTTTTACGGGATGCGGTTTATGAGTCGGATAAAAGTGAACAAACAATCGACTCGTTATATTCAACTGCGGTAGAATTTGCAAATCAAAATTATGAAGGCGCCGAACTCTTGAATCTTATTTCTATGTGTGATTATGTAAAAGGCCTGGACAGTTTTTACCGTGAAGACAAAAAAAATGCAATAAAATTTTTAGACAGTGCAATTGAAGGTTCAAGAAAATCTCAGGCAATCAACAAAACTGCGTCTTCTATAACTTTACTTACAAAGGCTCTTTTTCTAAGAAGTGATTATGACAAATTTGGTTTTGGAATTAAATGGGTTCCAAAGATTATGAAAATTTGCGATGAGGCAATTCAACTTAACCCAAAATACACTGCCGCTTATCAGATGAAATACGCAATCCTCTGTTATATTCCTGCCCCTTATGGAAATTACAAAGAAGGAGCAGTAAAAATGTATTCACTATTGGATGACAGTTGGGCAAAAGAAAAAGATGATTATTTTTCAATTTGCTGCTGTTACGCTTATGCACTGGAAAAAACAAACCGTAAAGCAGAAGCAAAAGAATGGTATAAAAAAGCCCTCACTTATTATCCAAACAACAAAGCATGTCTTAAAGCTCTGGCCGATTGTAAATAGTGTGGAATTATGCTGAATTAAACAGTTTAAAAAAATCCCGAAATGGGTTATAATCTTATGGAAATTTTAATTAATTTACGAGGATAAAATGAAAAATTTATATGAACCTGGTGAGCAGATAGAAACTACAATTGTTGAAATTTCAAAAGATACAGTATTTCTTGATCTTTCACTTAAATGCGAAGGAATCTTAGACAAAAAAGAAGTAACAGATGCTGATGGAAACTGCACTGTTAATGTGGGAGATAAAATTACAGTATATTTTTTAAGTGGTCGCGGTGAAGAATTGACTTTTACTACAAAAATTGCAGGCGGCTCAAAAGTTGATAATTCAATTATCGAAAGTGCATTTAAAAACGGCATTCCAGTTGAAGGCCATGTAGAAAAAGAAATCAAAGGCGGATATGAAGTTAAAATCAACGGTGCCCGGGCATTTTGTCCTTATTCTCAAATGGGTTTCAAACAGAAGGCAGAACCAGCAGAATATGTTGGCCAGAAGTTGACTTTTAAAATCATGGAATATAAAAACGACGGCAAAGATATTTTAGTTTCTAATCGTGCCATTGGTGAAGAAAAAGAAAATGAACGCCTTGCAAAACTGGCAGACAGTATTAAAGTTGGTGATGTTGTAAAAGGAACAATTGCCAGCCTGCAGAGCTATGGTGCATTTGTTGATTTGAACGGATTCCAGGTACTTATTCCAATTAGCGAAATGAGTTTTAAACGCATTAAAGATGCCAGTGAAGTTGTTGCAGTTGGTGATGTTGTAGAAGCAAAAGTTATCAAAGCAGACTGGGCACATCAGCGGGTTAGCGTTTCTATGAAAGCTTTGCAGAAAGACCCTTGGGAACTGGCTGCAGAAAATTTCCCGGCAGGAACAAAAATAGAAGGTAAAATTGCCCGAGTAGCAGACTTTGGAATTTTTGTAAATCTTGCAGAAGGAATCGACGGTCTTGTTCATATTAGCTTGCTTGATGTTGATAAGAACACAAATATTAAGAAGGTTTTTAAAACTGGGGATGATTTTGCAGTAATCGTAGAAAAAGTTGATGCAGAAGAAAAACGCATTTCCCTTAAACCAGTTAGCGCAAAGAAAGAAGAAGATGATGCAAAAGAATATCTTGCTTCTCATTCCAGCGATGATGACGAAGGATACAATCCATTTGCAGCATTGCTCAAAAGATAAAAGCTGATTACAAGTTGAATTGAAGACTGTACCAGAAAAGTGCAGACTTCAATTTGCAAAATAAAAAATAGGGAGACTGATATGAAAACTTTTGAAGAACTGGGCGTTAAGGTGCCGGAAATTCTTCTGCCAAAAAATGTGCCTTTAGAAAAATGGAGTGTTGTTGCCTGCGATCAGTATACTCAAAACCAGCAATATTGGGACTCCGCAAAAAAGGTTGCAGGAAAAGAGCCTTCAACTTTGAATATAATTTACCCGGAAATTTATTTAAATGCTCCAGATAAAAAGGAACGGATTGCACAAATTCATTCAACTATGAAAGACTATTTGAATAATGGCGTTTTTGCAGAACCGGAAAATTGTTTTGTTTATGTTGAACGCACCACCGCTTACGGCCGAACACGAAAAGGTCTGGTAGTTGCAATCGACCTGGAAACTTATGAATGGAAACCTTTTAGCAAAGCTCTTATCCGTGCCACAGAAGCAACAATTGTTGAACGCATTCCACCAAGAAAAGAAATCAGAAACGGTGCCGCAATAGAAAGCCCTCACATTATGCTTCTGGTAGATGATCCTGAATGCAAACTTGTAGAAACAATCGGCAAAAAAGTATGCAGTAAAAAACCAGTTTACAGTGGCAATTTGATGGCCAGCAGTGGAAGCATTAAAGGCTGGAAGGTAAGCAGTGCAGATGAACTGGAAATAGTTCAAGATGCCCTCAATCAACTTGCTCAAAAAAATACAATGCAAGACGGAAGCATTTTTCTTTTTGCAGTTGGCGACGGAAATCACTCATTGGCAACAGCAAAAGCAGTTTGGGAAGAAGAAAAATTAAAGCCTCAGCCAAATCAGAATGTTCGCTATGCCCTTGTAGAAATTGTAAATATTTACGACAGCGGTTTAACATTTGAACCAATTCATCGAGTGCTGTTTAATGTTGCTGGATGTGAAGCAGTAAAATTTGTTTGCAAAGAGTTGAACGGAAATCTTCTTGAACTTGCCAACGGTGAGGTTCTTGCGCAAAAAGTTGCAGATAGCAAAAACAGTTTTGGATTTACTTACACAGTTCAAGGTGAGCAGAAATTTGTTCTGGTAGAAACAAAAGTACAAGGTCTGGCAGTTGCAAAGTTCCAGCCGGTGCTTGATAAACTTCTGGAAAAATGCAAACAAAACGGAACAGAGGCTCAAATCGACTTTATTCACGGAACCCAGGACACTTTGGATTTAGGCAGCAAAGGAGTTGGAATTCTTTTGCCACCAATTGCAAAGGACAGTTTCTTTGGCACTATCAGCAACGGTGGTCCCCTTCCTCGCAAAAGTTTTAGCATGGGTGAAGCCGACGAAAAAAGATTTTACCTTGAGTGCAGAAAACTGTATTGGTAAATGGTTGAATATATGTCTGTAAAACTTTCTGTAGTTGTTCGAATTTATAATGTAGAAAAATATTTGCCTCAATGTCTGGACTCGTTGATTAGTCAGTCTTATGATGATTTGGAAATAATTTTAGTTGATGATGGTTCAAAAGATAATTGTCCAAAAATCTGCGACGAGTATTCCAAGAGATCAAACAAAATTAAAGTTATTCATAAAAAAAATGGCGGTCTTGTTAGTGCTCTTCAGGAAGGCGTAAAAAATTCTAGTGGAATATATGTTACCTTTGTAGACAGCGATGACTGGGTTGATTCTGATTATTACGAAGCAGCAATGACAAAAATAAAAGATGCAGATATTTTTATGTGCGGTTTTATTTCGGAGTTCGATGACGGTTCAACTTTAATAGAAAAAAATATTGTTCCTAGTGGCGAATACCAGAATCAGAAACTGGACCAGTTAAAAAATCAAGCTTTGTATACTGGCCAATTTTTCCACCATGGAATTTTTCCTGCAGTGTGGTGTAAATTCTTCAAAAAAGAACTGGTAGAAAAATTTACTTACAGGATCAATAAAATTATTAGAATGGGAGAAGATGCGGCCCTTACATACACCGTTTTGCAGGATTGCAATAAAGTGATTATTGATAACGAGATTACAAAATATCATTACAGGAGATTCAATTCTTCTGTATCTACAACATACGACAAAAACTATTTTTTAAGAATTCATGAACTATATAAATGGCTTAAAGAAAATTTGGATAATAAAAAAGATGCAGGACAATTAAACTCTCAACTTAATTATTACTTTGCAAACTTGATTAACACTGGAGTCTATCAATATATAAATGCACTCAAAAAATTAAAATCTAAAAAAACAATTTCAAAGGATCTTAATCAAAAATGGGTTAAAGATGTGTTTGCTGGAATCCAAAAAGACCAGATTCCAGAAGATGTAGCTCAGTTAAAAGCAATCATAGATGGTGGCCACGCAAAAAGTTGGTTTATCAGAATTTGTATTAATAAATTTTTAAATAGAAAAAAGAATTGCATCAGGAGAAAAAATGGGTGAAAGAAAAATTTCTTTAAAGAAAAATATTGTTTTAAATTATATCAAAACTCTTTCTGGTTTGATTTTCCCATTAATAACTTTCCCTTATTTTTCTAGAATTTTAAAACCAGAAGGACTTGGAACTTACAACTTTGCAGTTTCCATTACTTCTTATTTTACACTTATTGCAGGACTTGGAATTTATTCTTACGCAATTAAACAGGCTGCATCTGTTAGAGACAATAAAGATGAACTTTCTAAACTTGTTTCAGAAATGTTTAGCATCAACTTAATTTCTACAGCTGTTAGTTTTGTTTTGTTTATTGGTTCGCTTTTTATTATTCCAAAATTTTTTGATTACAGAATTATTCTTTTAGTTTGTGCTATTCCATTTGTAACAGGTTCATTTGGAATGGAATACCTTTTTAATGCAGTTGAAGATTTTACTTACATCACTTTGCGTTCAATTATTTTGCAGACCATTACAGTGGTGTTTCTTTTTATTTTTGTAAGAAGTCCTGATGATATTATTTTATATTCTTTGATAAATTCCGGATCAGTTTTGTTTCAGAATATTTTAAATTTTTTTTCGGCAAAGAAATATGTTAAAATCAATATTTTCCAGAAACTGGAACTGGCCAAGCATCTTAAACCTATTTTTATTTTGTTTGCATTAAGTATTGCTTCGAGTGTTTATAGTATTTTGGATACATCAATGCTTGGTTTTATTTCTGGAGAAGTTGAAGTAGGATATTATTCGGCAGCTACAAAAATCAATAGAATGGTTCTTTCTGTGGTAGCTTCTATGAGTAGTGTTTTTCTTCCACGGCTCGCTTATCTTACAAAAAATGGTCAGAAAGATGAATATAAAAATATGATTAACAAATCTTTTGAGTTGATTATTTTAATTGCCTTTCCTTGTACAGTTGGTTTGTTTATGGTTAGTGAACCAATTATAATGTTGCTAAGCGGGCAAGAATATGTTTCAGCAATTCCAGTAATGAAGATAATGAACCCAATTGTTTTGATTGTTGGATTAAGTTGTGTAACAGGCACACAAGTTTTATTTACCCAGGGAAAAGAAAAAAGAGTTTTATATTCAGTAATTGCAGGGGCGGTTTTGAATTTTATTTTGAATATGATTTTAATTCCAAGAATAAATTCAATGGGAGCTGCAATTGCTTCTGTTTGTGCAGAAATTTGCGTTACTAGTTTGCAATTGATTTTTGGAGCAAAATATTTTAATGTTTCAAAAGTAATTTTAAATCTAATTAAATATGGATTAATGTCTTTGGTAATGGCAGTAGCAGTTTATTTTGCTATGATTAAATTGGAAAATGATGCAATTAAATGTTTGGCTGGCATTTCTACTGGGGTAGTATCCTATTTAATTTGTCTTGCTGTAACAAAAAATAAATTTCTTTTTGATATATTGGGAAAATTTAAAAAAAATAAGGCGGTTAAAAATGATTAAATTTATTTATCACCTTTTAACAAAAAATAAATTCGGGTCTTATTACTGGAAAAAGAAGTTTGGTAGTTTTGGAAATGGATCATACATTCAGGGGCCAGGTTATGTTACTGGACACGAAAATATTTATTTGGGCGAAAACACAACTATTTTATCAAATAATCGTCTTAATGTTTATAACAATTTGACAGGCTTAAAAAGCAAACTGGTTTTAGGCAATAACTGTTACATCGGATTTAATTTTACTGCTTTATGCGGAGAAAATATTACAATTGGAAATGAAGTTCTGATTGCCTCCAGCGTTTTTATTTCATCAGAAAACCATGGAATGAATCCCGAAAGTGATGTGCCTTATATGGATCAGCCTTTGGAATGCAAACCAGTAACAATTGATGATGGCACATGGATTGGCGAAAAAGTTTGTATTCTTCCCGGTGTAACAATCGGCAAAAAATGTATTATTGGTGCGGGGGCTGTGGTGAATAAATCCATTCCAGATTATTCAATGGCAGTAGGAGTTCCTGCAAAAGTTATTAAAAAATATAATTTTAAAACACACAGTTGGGAGAAAGTTAAATGATTTTATTATATTTGAAAGGAAGAATCGGAAATCAACTTTTTATGTTTGCTTTTGCAGAAGCATTAAGACAAAAATTTGGTAAAAACGAAAAAATTATAATTGACGACACAGAAGTTTTAGAAACAAATTGGGTAGACTCACTGTTATCATATAATTTGCCAAATGTAGAATTTGTTCACACTCACGACTTATTGAATTCAAAAGAATTTTCAAAACAGAAATTCTGGAAACGAGTTTATGGAAGGTTAGTAAGAAATGCTGACTACAATAAAAAATTTAAAATAGAAAAACTTTTCCAGAGATTATTTAACATAATGGGATTGTATGTTTGCGAAAACGGATTTTTGAAAGTAACAAAAAGTTTTACAAAAAATAAACTGCTGGAAGGATATTTCCAGAGCGAAGACTATTTTGCAAACTGCAAAGAACTTATTAAAAATCAATTTGACCTTTCAACTCAACTTGAACAATACAATTATCCTGGACTTGAAGAATTAAAAAAACGCAATTCAGTTTGCATCAGCATTAAAGTTGAACACAACGTGGGAAGTTCACTTTTTGATGTTTGCAATGACGGTTATTGGGAAGATGCAATTAAATATATTACAGACCATGTTCAGGATCCACTGTTTTTTATTTGTTCAGACAATGTGGATTATGTTAAAGAACATTTAATTGACTGTTCAAAATACGATACAATTTGTCAGGATAAAAAAGCACCAGTAGAAATTTCGATGGCGGCAATGTCTTGTTGTAAACATTTTATTATTGGCAACACTTCTTTTGGCTGGTGGGCTCAATATTTGTCTAAAAAACCAATTGAAGAAAAATTAATGATTGCACCTTCTAAATGGATGAAAGTAGAAATGCCTGTTGATATTTACCAGCCCAACTGGACATTAATCCAAGTGTAATTGAGGTTTATAAATGAAGAAGATTGGAATTTTTTATATTTGTACTGGCCCCTATGTTGCCTTCTGGGAAGATTTTTATAAGACAAGTGAAGAAAATTTTTTGCCAGAAACAGAAAAACATTATTTTATTTTTACAGATTCATCAACAATTAAAAGCACAAAAAAAAAGCATGTTTATCAAATTCAGAATATGCCATGGCCTTTAATTACACTGCTTAGATTTAATTATTTTTGCTCTGTTGAAAAAGATGTTCAAGAAATGGATTATTTGATGTTCAGTAATGCAAATATTATTTTCCCTGCCAAAATCACAGAAGAAGAATTTTTACCAGCTGGTAGTCAGGAAATTTTTGTAACACAACATCCGGGTTATTATAAATGTAAATCAGCAAAATGTCCTTTTGACAGAAATCCAAAGTCAACAGCATTTGTCCCGCTTTGTGTAAAATCACCTTATGTAATCGGTGCAATGAACGGAGGTACAAAAGACGGTTTTATGAAAATGGCAAATCAGTTAAAGAAGGATATAGAAACTGATCTTAAAGCCAATATTATTGCACGATGGCACGATGAATCGCAACTTAACAGATATATTGCAAAAAACAAAAATTATAAACTGCTTACACCAAATTACTGTTATCCAGTTGGATTTGAATTGGACCTGCCAAAAAAAATTGCGGCAGTAAGCAAACAGGCAAAATTTGATGTTGCAGATTTTAAAGGATTTGATTACAGCAAAAAGCCATTAAGTAAAAAAATTAAAGAGTTGATTTTGAGTATTCCAAGAAAAGTTAAATTTGTGTTACAATATTTATGCAGTTATTTACAGCTTGCTAAGTGGAGGAACAAATGAAAATTTTAGTTACTGGTGCAAATGGTTTTTTGGGCAAGGGCGTTGTTGAGCAGCTTGCAAAAACAGATAATTATATAATCGCAACAGATTTTACAGAAACAAAAATTGATAAAAAAAATGTTCATCCAAAGCAGTGCAATATTTTTGAAATGGAAAATCCTTATGAAGAATTCAACTGCCCTGATGTTGTTTTACATTTGGCCTGGAGAGATGGATTTAAACATAATTCAGAAGCACACATTAAAGATCTTCCAAAACATTATGAATTTTTAAAGAAAATGGTTGAGGGCGGAGTAAAAAAACTTGTTGTTCTTGGAACAATGCACGAGGTTGGTTTCCACGAGGGAAGCATTAATGAAAAAACAATCTGCAATCCGCTGAGCCTTTATGGTGTTTCTAAAAATGCCCTTAGACAGATGACAGAACTTCTGGTAAAAAATACAGATACAAAATTGCAGTGGATCAGAGGTTTTTATATTGTTGATAATTCAGAAAGAGGCTGTTCAATTTTTGCAAAACTGATGCAGGCTTCTCTTGAAGGCAAAACTCATTTTCCATTTACAAGCGGGGTAAATCAATTTGACTTTATTGACTATCCTGAATTTTGCAAACAGGTTTCGGCAGTAACATTGAACAATACAGAATTTGGAATCATCAACTGTTGTTCAGGTAAACCAATGAAGCTGGCAGAACGAGTAGAAAATTTTATTAAAGAAAATAAGTTGAATATGGTTTTAGATTATGGGACTTTCCCAGACCGTCCTTACGATTCACTGGCAATCTGGGGAGACGCTACTAAAATCAACAAAATTTTGCAAGAAGCTTCTGCACTGCAAAATAATTGATGCAGAAAAAACTGTAAGCAATTTTTTGCTTTAAGTTTAAGGGTGAGGTCATCATAAAGAAATAATTTTTTCTGAGGAGCCTTACCCAATTTTTTTGGTTTTCAATAGTATAAAAATCTCTTGGGTAATTTGGATCTTTGCACAAATAGAAAAGAATAAGATAATAAGCTTTGATATAAATCTGATAGGAAATCTTCTGGTATTTTGTGCCTTTGAACATATCATAAATTTTTTTACATTCGGTAACAATATCCATTTTTTTTGGTGTAGTTTTACTTTTTGTTATGCTGGCGCTTTGCTGGTAATAATTGTAAAAAATCTGGTTTGTGCTGGCAACCGTTTTGGCTTTATTAAAAATTTGTGCAGAATAATGATTGTCTTCAAAAAGTTGACCTTCTGAAAAAGTAATTCCTTCTAATAATTCTTTTTTATAAATTTTATTCCAGACAGGGCAATTATTGTGATTTTTTATAGCACCTCTAAGGAATAATTTTAAGGCATGATCGTGAGAGTATAAACAGGTTTTTGGTTTAGGTTGAACTATAGTCTTTTTTGGATCTGATAAAATGTAATCAAAAAAAACTAAATCTGCATTGTTGGAAAGGAGAATTTCCATTGAAGTTGTATAAGTTTGTGGTTCAATCCAGTCGTCGCTGTCTACAAAAGTAATGTAATTGGCAGTTGCAATTTTTAATCCATGATTTCTTGCAGAACTTAATCCGCCATTTGTTTTGTGAATCACTTTTATTCTAGAGTCTTTTGCGGCAAACTGGTCGCAGAGTTCTGGGCATTTGTCTGGGCTGCCGTCATCAACAAGAATTACCTCTAAATTTTTGTATGTCTGATTTAAAATTGAATTTACACAGCGTTCCAGATATGGCTGGACATTATAAACCGGAACAATTACGGAAAGCAGTGGATTATTCATTTTTATCTCCATCATTAAAAAGAGTAATAATTTGATTGTTAAAATTTTCAGTGCCGAAATTTTTAATAAATTGAGTGAAATTGTTTTTGAAATTTTTAATCGTGTCTGAATCTGTAACCATTGTTTGCATCATTTGACTCATCTGGTCTGAGTCCCCAACGTTTACAATAAAGCAGTTTTTGTTGTTGTCAGAAAGTTCTATGGCACCGGTTTTGTAATTTGTAATAATCATTGGAAGTCCGCAGGCAAAGGCTTCGATTGGGAATAAAGAAAACCCTTCTGTTTTTGAAGAAAGAATTCCGCAGGAGGCGTTTTTCATCCAGCGGTAAGGGTTAGAATCAAAACCAGTTAGAATAATTTTGTCTTTAACCGATTTACTGGAAATGTATTCTTCTACTTTTGGTCGGTCTGGACCGTCGCCTAAGAAAACAAGTTTGTATTCATTTTGTAGATTGGCAGGAAGTTTTGAGTATGCATCGATTACTGAAAAAAAATCTTTGGAATCAAAATCCATTCTGGCGCACATCAAAAAATATTTGTCTTTTAAAGGAATTTCTTCATTTGATTTTTCTAGGATTGCAGGAAAATTCACTGGGTTGTAAATCACCTGAACATTATTTTTAAAACCAAATTTTTTCTGCAAAATTTCCATCTGTTCCTTGCAGACACAAATTACTTTTTTGGAATGTTTGAGTAAAAAGAAATTTAATGGCCAGCTTTTAGAAACAGTCATAGAAAAAGGATTGCAGTGAATCCATGAAATCATTTTAAATCCTGCAAGTTTAAAAGCTGCGGAACTTGTTGGACGGAAGCCACTAAAATTAATAACTTCACGATTGCAGGAAGATTTATAGATTTTTTTTAGTGCGGGAAAAGAATCTACTACAGTAACATTTTCTGGAACAAAATATTTTTTATCAAAACCCTGGCAAACATACAAATAAATTTTGGCATCTGGATTGTTTTTTAAAATAGAATTTGCAGTGTGGCAAAACACTTTTTCTGTTCCACCACCAGCGTAACAATATAAAATAAAAAAATAATTCTTTTCCATAAATATATTTTATATGAATTTTTTGGAAAAATCTATATAATGTAAACATGAAACATGCATGGTTAATTATCGCCCACAATAATTTTGAAATTTTAGAGAATCTTTTAAAGTATTTTGATCACGAATGTAATAATATTTATCTTCATCTTGATAAAAAAGTAAAATGTTATCAAGTGCCAGAAAATATCTGCAAAAAAGCAATTCTTTATGTTGTTCCCAATCCTGTGAATGTAATGTGGGGTGGCAGCAGTCAGATTGAATGTGAAATGAAACTTTTGGAAATTGCTTTAAAAGATAAAAATGATTATTACCATTTGATTAGCGGAGTTGATGTCCCATTGCAGAAATTTAGTGCAATCGAAAATTTTTTTCAAATTCACAAAGGCAAAGAATTTGTTGGATTTGTTGATGGTGAAATAGACCCAAAATTGTATTTGGACAGAGTTGGTGTACATCATTATTTTCAGAATTTTATTGGCAAGCGTGATAAATTTATTGGAAAAGTTTTGAATAAATTCCAAAACATGATAATCAAATTGGAATTGATTTTTGGAATTGACAGAAATAAGAAAAATAATTTTTTACTTAGTTATGGTCCCAATTGGTTTTCTATTACAGATGATTTTGCAAAGTATGTTGTAAGCCAGAAAAAATTTATTTCAAAGAGATTTAAATTTAGTTTTTGCGCTGACGAAATTTTTTTGCAAACACTGATGGTTAATTCAACTTTTAAAAATAAAAATTATTCAATAGAAAATAATGAAAATCAGATTTTGCGTCACATAGACTGGGACCGTGGAAATCCTTACACATTTGGTTTGGAAGATTACGAGTTGTTAAAAAATTTACCAAAAGAATTTTTCTTTGCACGAAAATTTGATTATCAAAAATCACCAGAGATTGTAGAAAAACTTTTTAAAGATGTTTTATAAAATCAATAAAGATTGAATAAAATAATTAGTTTTACAACTTTTGTGTCGGAGCTTAACATTCTGTAGGGCTTAATTTCTTTTAAAATTTTAATTCTTTTTAAAAGAGATTTTTTACCTTGAACCATAAGCCTGGCTTGTTCAACGGCAAAAGAATTTTCTGTTCCAAAGATTTTTACAAATTCCAAAAGCTGTTTACTTATCTGGCCTTTGATTGATGTAAACCGTGCAATTTTTTGTTTGAGTTTCCCAATTTTACTTGTCTTCATCCCAATAACATTGCCAGCGTGCTGGCGGTATTTTATATACGAATTTTCATCAAAGTAAAAGTGGCCGAATGCTGTTGCGCAAAGGTAAGCCCACCAGTCGTGCATGATTGTAAATTCCGGCAGTTGTTTGCAAATTAAGTTTACAAGTTGATTATTGAGAACACATCCGCAGCCAGTTGCTACACATTGAACAAGTGCATTTCTAAAACCAAAAGTAGAATTAACTGGTGGGAATGGAATGTTGTTTGGAAGTGGTTCTAAGTTTGCGTCTACAGGAGTTACACGGCAGCAGTACAATTTTGGTTCATCCTGATTTTCTGTGTGCTCTAGAAATTTTATTGCGCTGCTAACTTTATTTGGAAGCCAGTAATCGTCCTGGTCGCATAAACACACGTAATCAAAATTTGTGCTGCGTGTCATTAAATCAAAGAAACTTTTTGCACTTCTCAAATTAGGACCAGTGTACCATTCAACTTTGCCGGGATAATTTTTTTTGTATTCTTCAAGAATCTGGTGAGTGTCATCTTTGGAACCGTCATCGCGAACAAGAATATTCAGTCTTGCAATGCCAAGAGATTCAACATCCTGAGCCAGAAGACTGTCTAGTTGAGTGGGTAAATATTGGTGACCGTTATAAGTGCTAACAATAATTTGAACTGACTTCATAATTTTACTATACCACAGATTGATAAAAAAATCTTCGAAATAAGTTCAATTGATTATGGCTTAGGCAAAATAGACTGATATTTTTCTGTAAGAATTCTGGCGTTTTCTTTGATGCTGTAGCCGGCGGTGGTGCATTGCCGGGTGGTGTCTTCACGTTCTTTGCCAACCAGTGAAGAAATCAACTTGGCCCAATTTTGTGCATCTCCAAGTGGAGCAAATTCAAGACAGTCTGTAATTTTACTCTGGCTGGGAACTTTTGTGCTTGCAATACATGGCAATCCTGCAGCCTGGGCTTCTATTAAAACAACCCCTAAACCTTCATACAGACTAGGCAAAATAAAACAGTCAAAAGCCTGGTAAAGTTCTGCACTGTCGTTGCGCTGGCCAAGAAATTGAATACAGTCCTGGAGTTGATGCTGATTAACCTGATTTTGAATCTGTTCAAGCAGGGGACCAGTTCCCACAAGTAAAAGTTTTGAATTATTAATCTTCTGGTGGAAGCATTTAAAAATTTCAACTAAAAACTGATGATTTTTTTGAGGCATAAAACGACCCAAGTGGCCAATAACAAATGTGTCTGGAGCAATTCCAAGTTCTTTGCGTTTCTTTAACCGAGTTGAATTATTATAGGCAAATTTTTCCAAATCAATTGCATTATTCAATAGAAAAACTTTGCCCTTGTTGTATGACTTATTTCCAAAAAGCCATCGCCCGGCAAGTTCGCTGCAGCAAAAATAATGAGTTGCAAAAACTTTGCTAAAAGGCCGAAGAATTTGTTTGAGGAGATTTTTTTTGAATTCCGCTTTGTTTGTAGTAGAATGACTGTGTGCAATGCGAACGGGAACCCCTGCAGATTTGGCAGCACTCAGTGGAAAAATGCTCATGGTAGAAATATGGCTGTGAACAATCTGATAATTGTTTTCTTTAAAAATGCGGATAAGAGCCCTGCGATACTCAAAAGCTTTCTGGTATGGAGGAATCATAATTACCCGTCCCCCTAAACTTTGAATTTCATCAAAAGGAATACAAGTTGAATCGCTGTCGCAGAGAAAATCAAACTGAATTTTAGTGCGGTCAATGTTGCGGAAGTAGTTCATCACAACGGATTCAACTCCACCTCCAAGCCATTTACCCATAATTTGTGCTACTCTAATTGGTGCATTATTTTCCATAAAATTGATTATATCATTAAACCGCCCAGTCTTCCACTGCCAGCAAAGGAATCCCTTCAAAGTCTTTAACATTGTGAGTTACAAGAATCAAACCGTTGGCTAGAGCAATTGATGCAATTTGAGTGACTGCATAAGGTTTTGGAGTTCCCGCCGCTTTTAATTCTGCACGAAACTTTGCATGAATACTTGCCGCCATCTGGTCATAATCTAGAATGGGAAAGCGTTGAAGAATTAAGTCGTAGAGAAATGTGTGTAATTCTTTCTTGCGTTTACCTTCTGGCATTGATTCAAGACCAAATTTTAATTCGTGCCAAGTTACCGAACAGATGCAGCATTTATCTGCCATGGTTGCAATTTTTGTTTTAACTATTGCAAAAGTACTTTCTTTGTGTAATTCGCTGACAACATTTGTGTCAAGTAAATAAATTAATCCCATGTGAACTCCTTTCTACCACCATTTGGATCCGGGTCCCTGACAAGTTCTTTTGCCCAAGGATCATAATCGTCTTCTAAATCTGGATCGCAGCTATTTTTCCAGTCTATGAATGCTTCGAGAAAAGTTTTTTTCTGTGGAGTCTTCTGTTCATATTCATCACTACTAATCATAACAGCCACAACCTTCCCATGGCGAGTAATACACAAAGTCTCCCCATCCTGAACCATATTCACAAATTCACTAAATTTGCTCTTAACTTCATAAAGTGGCGCAGTCATATTTCCTCCCATTGATTGCAAGTGCGGTTGAATGGTACACATTGCGAGTGCAGCACGGCAATCCATTTTTATAAGTTGATATTACTAACATAACCCGAATATGACTAGATGTCAAATTTTATGACTAGATTTTTAGTGTAAGGCGAGTTTTAGGTTTTGTGTTGAGGGATTGGGGGCGTTGCGGGGTCTCCCCGCAGAAGGGGTAGCGACCTACGAAGTGGGCGCGGAGGGGAAGACTTGCCCCTTTTGTGTATTAAAAAAAATTTTGCAAATTCCAAAAATCGGCATTATAATTTAGTAATGGATTCAGTAAAAATTCTTAGTGATATTAAAAATTGTTTTATGGGTCTCAGAAATGAACATGTTCTTTACCTTTCTTTGCCCCAAAATATTATGGATTCTCTTCCCGATCAGTTGGGGACTGAGTACACGGTTGTAAATGCAATCAATAATTTGAGTCCATTGGTGCCTTTTCTTGGGCTTCTAAAAGATGTTAAGCCGGCGGATAAAATTGTGCGGGATTGTGTATATTCTCTGCAGGTTAATACTTTTCTTAGTTATTTCCACACTGGTGTTGCAGAAACTAGACAGGATGCCTTTATTCGCGAAGAGGTTTATTACGAACGAATCCGATGCCATAATGCTGTTGTTGAACTTCTGGAAAAATGCTACGACAAAAATGCTGTTATTTTAAACGCCCAGGAACTTAGTGCCGATAGTATTGATGTTTTGCGCAAGGTTTCTGCTTCAAAAAAATTTAGGGGCAAGTTGATTTTCTGTTTTAATATTGAATGTTTAGACAGTTCGTCTACGGAAGTTACTAAGTTTATTGAAGAAATTTGTAATAATGAAAACTTTTTTGAAATTACTGATTTTGAAAGCAATCGTGTTCGGGAAAATATTGACTATAACGACAGGTTCAGCAAAACTGTTCGCAGTGATGATTTAGAAAATGCCGTTACAAATCTTATGGGGTTTGTGGCTCTTAAACAGGGCAGACAGGTTATTGATTTTTACAAAAATTATCAAAAAAATCTTGATATGACTTTAGAAGCTACTTGTCGTGTTAATTTTGAAATGTCACGGATTTGTTTTTACGCCGGTGATTATGATGAAGCAAGTTTCTTTCTGAACAATGTTATTGAATCTCAATGCAACGAAATTCTTCTTGGTTCGGCTTACCTTTATCTTTCTTATGTTCTGATTATGAAGAATAGTGCTTCCGAGGCATTACGTTACATTAAGCTGGCACTGCAGATTCTGGAAAAGCACAAGGACAATTACAATTATGCTCTTGCCTATCAGTTGTATTATAAAATCACAGAGCGCAATGGTAAAGCTAAATCTGTTGATGAATATCACACTGCTTTGAGCTTGCTGGAAATATTTGGGCTTACTAACAATTACATAAATGTTAGTCTGATTGTTCCTTTTGCTCTTATTAACGATACAGAAGGTCGCAAACTTTTGATGCCTACAATTGATGAAGTCATTAAAAATGCAGAGCGGCTTAACAATGAATTTGCTCTTTCTACTGCTTATCACTGGAAGGGACTTGTTCTTAGCCGTAAAGGAAATCAGGATAAAGGTTTGGAATGGTATTTAAAATGTTGTTCTATCCGCCAGCAGATTGGTGAAGTAAGTTCTCTGATTAAAATTTCCAATGGTTTGTGCTACGAATATTTTATCCGCTCTGATTACAAAGAGGCTTATAACTTAATCAACAATATTGTAAATCGAATTGACGAAATTAATGATTACTCCGAACTTGTTATTACTCTTACAAATATGGCAAAAACTTTGTTCTTTTCAAGGAATTTTAAGCAGGCCAATATTTTGCTCCATAGAATAATTAAGTTTATGGTTTTGTTCGATCTGGATTCTTCGGCTTTTAATACATTCCTTCCAGAAAAAAACGACATTATGCTTTTTATGGCCATAATTGCTTTTATGAATGAAGATTATATCAGGGCTCATGCTCATTTTCATAATGTTGATCACAATGGCAAAAAAATCAGCAATATTTGTATACCGTTTAAATTTTTCCTGAATGCGCTTATTGAACTTAAGGAACAGAATCTGGAAAAGGCAATTGAACTGTTTTATGAGGCAGAATCTATTTCTAAAAATTACGGCATTGGCGAAGAACACCAGATTGTTTTTATGTACATGGAATTTGCTGTTATTCTGAACAAGCTTGGTTATAAAGGCTATAAAGAACATGCAGTAAGATTTTTTGAACAGGGCGAAAAACTGGCAAGGCAGTGTAAGTTAGGCTGGTATTTGCAGGATAAGAAAAAAGGTTCTATTGAAGAATATGAAAAGTTGAATCGTTCTTTTGATGCTCTTAACATTGATTTGAATTATCTTGAAGAAGTTGCCCAAAAAGAAAAAATGGTAAATCAACTGCATAAGCGTCTGCGGGACAGTCAGTTTCTTAACAAGATTCTTGCGTTTGGTAACGAATATGTGGAAGAGCGCAAATATACGGATCACGTTGTTCAGGCTACTTTTGAATATACTATGGCAATTTCTGTTTATCTTGCGGAGGTTGTTGCCGGTAAATGGGAAATAATTAGTCAGATTACTCGTGGCGACTCTACGGACAAACCTTCCCAGCGTGACTGGAATGACCTGCTGGTAGAAAGCCATAGAAATGGTAATACTCATTTTGTGTTTAACCGTCAGAAAAATATGATTTTTGGTGATATTTCCAAGTTTGATTTTAAGGGCGGTGTAATTATTGTTCCAAGTGCCGAAACAAAATTTACTGGGGAAGATCATGCCATTATTAATATTGCAATGAGTAATCTCCAGGCTCAGCTTGTTATGATGCGGCAGAATAAACACCTTTTGTTTATTTCCAGCACAGATGAACTTAGTATGCTTAAAAACCGTCATGCTTTACAAGAAAAACTTGCCTGCGAAACAGAAATGGTTAAGCGTTACCAGAAAAAGCAGAATTCATCTATGCTTATGTCTATTACCTTTATCGATCTGGATAATTTTAAATATTATAATGATACTTACGGTCACGATATTGGCGATTTGATGATAGAAAGCTTTGGCAAACTTCTTAAGAAAGTTTATCGTCGTGTTGATTTTGTGAGCCGTTATGGTGGAGATGAATTTGTTATTCTTTTGCCAAGTACTAACTGCCAGGAAAGTGTAAGGGCTGCGGAGCGTGTAAAAGAAGAACTTGTTGCTCAGAATTATTTTATTTCAGCAATAGAAGAAGCGGTTAAGCATCCGGTTCATATTCCTCCTGATAAATATCTTGGATTCAGTACTGGTATTTGCTCTAATTTCGATGTGGAGCCAAATTACGACATGGAACGCACAATGGCTAATGCCGACAAAGCTCTCTACTACACAAAGGAACACAATAAAGGCGGTATTACCATCTGGCTGGATATTAAAGATAAAATAGAAGGTAATTGCGAATAATTTCGGAATGATGTCTGCCGAAGGAGAAAAAAATTCCGGTCAACTTGAAATCAAATCAATTTGACCGGTCTTAATTATTTTAAATTGTTGTTAACTTAAAAACTAGAATCTGTGCTGCCAGCTGAATGCAAGGCGTTTAAAGTAGTATTCTGTTCCTTTTGCTGTCATAAGAATTTCATCTGCTGGAGTTCTGTCTGCTGGATTGAATTCATATCCACTATATCCACGGCGTCCTGCAAAATTAATAAGTGTGAACAATGTATCATTTTTGCCAAGGTTGAATACTAATACTGGGCTAAGGTTAACTTCTGTGAAATTGCCTTTGAAATTTTCGTCGTATTTTCCAAAATCTGCACCATTGTAGTGGCTTTCCAATTCTGCACGGAATCCAACCAAAGAAAGAATTGTTGGCATCTGGTATCCGATTGTATAGCACTGGTAGTTCATCCAGCCGTCTGCTCTGCCGTATGTGTTCTGGAATTCGTAAATCTGTGAATCTGCGCCAAGGAGCTTATTGTATTTGATTTCGTAATATGCCTGCAAAACAATGTGGTGCCAGTCACCAGGCCAAACTGCTCCTGTGTCAAACTGGAATGTTCCGCCAACAAAAGAGTTAAAAAGCCAGTCAGAAAATGGTGTTTCTGGGTCGTAAGTTGGTCCTGCAACTGGTTCTCTTTGCATGTTGAGTGGGTTAAAGCTTGATGAATAGTAAGCGCCAAGGAAAGGAAGATTCCATCCGCTAGTTACAGAAACTCCACCGCTAAGCACGATAAATGCTATTGGTGTAAAGTTGAACTGCAATTTTGGAGAAACCGTAACTGGTGAAAGTTCAAATCCTCCTTTAAGAACAAGGCGGTTACCTTTTGTAAGTGGATTGTCTCCAAATGGTGTAGGAATTTTGTATTCTGCCCAAGCTGTTGTTCTTGTTTCCAGACCCTTGTAAGGTCCAGTGATTGGTGCAAAATGGTTTTCTGCTGAATCAACTGGTGCAGATAATGGATAGTAAGCCAGGTCTGTTGTAAGGCTAAATGCCCATGGACTTGTTTCTTCTGCAAAAACTGCTGCAATTGTAAGGAAAAGTCCTGCTGCAATTGAAAGAATTTTCTTCATCTAATAACTCCTTCTAAATATAAAATTTTGTTATATTTATCTATACTTTATATTATATCACAATTTTTGATTTGTCAAAGATTATTTTTAGTTAAATGGCCACAAGTCGTGAACTCCAGGTGAATCTTTTTCCTGGTCATTGTCTGGTTCTGGCTTATTTCTGTTGATTTTACTTTCCAGAACTTCTCCTGTTTCTATGGTGTGTTCAATACTTTGTTCTGTTGTAAGAATCAACTGGTCTTTTTTAGAAATCCGCTTGATAATTTTAAGGGCAATTAAGTCTATAACAATAACAAGAACGTAGAAAAGACTGTTTATAGAAATTTCAATGGCGCTTTCACTAAGCAGGAAGTCATAAGTTCCATGAACTATTGTGGGAACAGAAATTGCAAGGAACATGTTTATCCAGTATCTGATTGTGTTTTCTCTGTTCTGGTGATATTTGGCTTTTCCAAGATAATATCCCATGAAAATTCCAAAAGTTCCGTGGCCTGGAATAGAAAAAATTGCCCGCACAAATGCAACTTGTGTTCCAAAAGAAATAACATATAGGAGATTTTCAAGAGCTGCAAAACCAAGGCTGCTGGTGGCGGCGTAAACAATGGCATCGTATTTGTAATTGAAGTTTTTGTTTTTCCAGACAAATATCATAAAAACAGCCAGTTTAATTGATTCTTCCACAAGTGCAATTCCTAAAAAATTTTGGGCAATGTCAAAAGAAAGGGAATCAATAAAAATGTTACTTAAAATTGAAGCTGCCAGTTTTTCTAAGGGTATTGCAATTGGTCCAAAAATTGCTCCCATAAAGAGAATTTTGCACACAAAGCCAAAAGGTTCTTTTTCTACTTTATCTTTTGCATAAATGTACCAGAAAAGAATGACGACTGGTAAAAGTGCCGGAATAATAACAAGCCATAAAATTGTCTTCATTTTGATTCTCCAGAAAAAATTATTCCCTCTTCCGGAAGATTTCCATCCTGGTAAATGAGTTTTAATTTAAAAAAGGGCTGGTCATCGAATAATTTTTGTAAAAAGATTTTATCGCCTTCCCAAAGGGGCAGGTTGAATATTTTATTCTTTGGTATCCATTTAAGTTCACCTTCGTTGCATTCAATTAGATTTCCTGTAAAACCAGTTGCGGTGTACAAATGAGTAATTTCTGTAAAGTCCAGTTTTCCGCCTTTATAAAATTCAAAAAGTATGTGAGCCCTGTATTTGTAATTAGTGAGTGTAAGGTTTGCTTCTTCCATACATTCTCTAAGAAGGCACTGTTCTGGTGTTTCTCCTTCTTCCAGATGCCCGCCTATGCCAATCCATTTTCCCTGATTAACATCATTTTTTTTCTTGTTGCGGTAAAGCATTAAATAACAGTCATCTTTTTCTACGTAACATAAAGTGGTTTCTTTTAAATTACTCATGCTAGTAGAATAACACATTTTGGGAATTTTGCCACTGACCATTGTTTTTTTAATGTTATGTGCTATAATTTAAAGATATTATAATTGTGGTTATTATTTAATTACAATGGAGGAAAAAATGAAAAAGCATCTGTTGATTGCAGCACTTTTTATCGCGGCTAGTTCAGTTTTTGGAGCTCCAAAAAAATTGTATGTTGCAGTTCAAAATGGTGAATTGAGAGATAAAAATTCGGTAAAAGGAAAAGTTGTCTGTAATGTTGAATATGCAGATGTGGTGCTTGCCGATAAGTTTAATAAAAAAGACAAATGGATTCTTGTTTATCCTGTTGGTGACAGGTCATCAAAGGGCTATATCAAATTAACTGAACTTTCTGAAAAGAAACTTGTTGCTGGTAAAAAAGTAACTGCCAATGCAAAAGAAATTGCTCTTGCCGGAAAGGGATTCAATGCAAGTGTTGAACAGGTTTTTAAAACTAATTCCGATCTTAATTATTCTGCAGTTGATTCTGTTGAATTAAATGGATATGAACTGGAAAAAGTTGTGGAATTTGTAGAAGCAGGAAATCTTATTGTTGGAGACTAGAATGAAAAAAAATATATTGATTGCAGGTGCGGTTTTCTGTGCATCGCTGGTTTTTACAAGCTGTCTTTCTCTTGGTTTTCTATCGTCGGATTCACTTATTGAAATGGCCCTTAATACTACTGGCGATATGTTAACAAATGAAGAGTTGAACGCTGCTAAAAAAGGTGTAAAAGAGGTTTCAAAACTCAATCCGTCTCAGGAATATTATCTTGGCCGAACAATTGCGGCAACTTTGCTTTCTAATTACGAAATTTACGATAATCCTGAAGTTACTCAATATTTGAATGATATTTGCGGGGCTTTACTTTTAAATGATGATGATAAAGTTCCATACAATGGATATTCCGTTGCAATTCTTGATACAGATGAGTTGAATGCTTTTTCTACCTGCGGTGGTCACATTCTTGTTACAAAAGGGATGCTGGAAACTGTAAAGACAGAAGATCAGCTGGCAAGTGTTATAGCTCACGAAATCGGGCATATTCAGTTAAAGCATAGTATTGAAGGAATTAAGAGCAGCAGAAAAAAGGATTTGAATTCTCAGGTATTTAAAATTGTTGCGGGGAATATTACTTCAACTGTTGTAGAAGAATTCCTGGAGAGTAATGATTTTCTTTCTGGAGAAATTGCCAGCGCTTTTGGAACAAGTGCAAAAGAAACTGTAATGATTTTTTCTGATTCTGTAACGGCTGGTGTTGGTGTTTTAACAGAAAGAGGTTATTCAAAAACTCAGGAATTTGAAGCCGACGAATATGCTGTTCTCCTCTTGGAAAATGCCGGCTATAATCCTAAAGAAATAAAAGAAATGCTTACTGCTATTAGGGTTAAAGCAAAAGCAAACAGAAAATTATTTGCAAATCTTTCTAAAACTCACCCAAGTCCAAATCTTCGCAAAATGAATCTTAAATCGGATCTTAGAAAATTCAAAAAATGTAAAACAGATCCTGTAAGAGTTGAACGGTTTGCAAAAGTAATGGAAAATCTGTAGGAAAAAAAATGAAGAAATTTTTGCCTTTTATTATCTGTCTTGTATGTTTTGCTATAAGTTCCGTTTTTACGTTAACAGGAGTATTTGATTATCTAGAAAACAAAAGCTTTGACAGCAGAACAAAACTTACTGGCAGCAGTGTAAAAACTAATGATACTATTTGTTTTATTGCAGTTGATCAGGAAAGTATAGAGTGGGCAAAAGAAAATAAAGGCTGGGGATGGCCGTGGCCTAGAAGTGCTTACGGAGATATTGTTCGGTTTATGAATGCCGGAAATGCTCACAGCGTGATGTTTGATATTATGTTTACAGAGCCTTCTATCTATGGCGATTCTGATGATCAATATTTTGGTGATTCATGCAAAGAATATGGCAGGGCTGTAAACGCTTTGTATTTGGGCGGTGCTGATGGTCAAAGTGAAGCCCTATTGCCTGTAAAACCAATTTTGGAAGGTAGTGCATGTCTTGGGGTTGTAACTAGTGCATTGGATAATGACGATGTTGTACGCCGTGCAAGACTCTATGAAACTTATGGCGGAAAAGTTTATCCTTCACTTGGAAGTGCTCCTGTTTTTCTTGATGAAGGTGAAGATGGTTTGCTGGAGCTGGAAAAACATCTGCCGGTTGTAAAAAAAGATAATACTTCTATTCTAAGGTACCGCAAGAGTATTGACCAGTATCTTCCTTACCGCGCTAGTGATATTTTAAGCAGCTGGGACGATATTCAGAATGGCAGGGAACCAGTTTTGCTTCCGGAAGATTTTGAAGGTTGTCCGATATACATTGCTTATTATGCTCCTGGTTTATTCGATATTTGTTCAAGTCCGGTAAGTCAGGTTTATCCTGGAGTTGGTGTTCATATTACTCAACTAGAAAACATTTACGAAAATTCTTTTGTTCACTCAACTCCAAAATGGGTTGAATTAATCTATCTCCTGTTATTGTGCCTTGTTACTTATGGAATTATTGACTGGGAAAAAAGATTAAAAAATCGTAGCTGGGGAATTGTTCTTTCTGTTTTCCTTTTTGTAATATTTGTATCATTCATTACCTCACTGAGTTTTGTTTTATTCCGGTTGTCTGTATGGCTGCCGTTAATAAGTGGACTTTTTGCCGTATTAATTTGTTTTATGAGCCAGATGGTTTATGCCTACACAACGGAAGGCCGTCAGAAAAAATTCATCAAAAATGCTTTTAGTCAGTATCTTAGTCCTACTGTTATTGATCAGATAGTAAGCAATCCGGAAAAGCTTAAACTTGGTGGCGAAAAGCGTTGTATATCGATTTATTTTAGTGACATTCAGGGATTTACTACAATCAGTGAACATCTTTCGCCGGAACAGTTAACAGAGGTGCTTAATAAATATCTTTCTGCAATGACTGATATTATTATAGAAAGTGGTGGTACAATCGACAAATACGAAGGTGATGCAATTATTGCTTTCTGGAATGCTCCAGTTGATCAGAATGACCACGCAAAACGGGCACTGGAAATTGCAATTAAAAATCAGAAACGGCTGGAAGAACTACGGAACGAACTGGAAAAACTTTGCGGCAAAAAAATATATCAGCGCATTGGAATTAACACTGGTGATGCTGTTGTTGGAAACATGGGAAGTTCAAAGCGTTTTGATTATACAATGCTTGGTGATAATGTAAATCTTGCCAGTCGTCTTGAAGGACTTAACAAACAGTTTGGAACTTACTTGATGTGTTCAAAATCAACAAAAGAAATGGCACAGGCACAGGGGTGTCATCTTAATTTCCGTGAGCTTGGCAAAGTTGTTGTTGTAGGGCGTAATGAAGCGGTAACTGTTTACGAGCCTATGCTTACTGCCGACTTTGTTGCTAAAAAAGATATTTACGATAAATTTGATTTGGCACTAAAGGAATTTTATGCTGGAAATTTGTCGGCTGCTATAGAAAAATTTAAATCAATCGAATCTAAAGATCCTGCCGCCCTTAAATATGTGGAACGGTGTAAATTTATCCAGGAAAAAAATCTCCCCGCCGACGGCCTATGGCACGCCTACTCCAAATAAGATTCCGGATGTCATTCAGAACAAAAAAATGTCATCCTGAACTGGATTCAGGATCTCATGTATGGAAAATGGTAAAGAGATTCCGGATCAAGTCCGGAATGACAGTGGGGGATCTCTAAACAAAGGGGGGTATAAGCATTGGCAAAAGGATATGTGTATTTTATGACAAATAAATCAAATGACGTCCTTTATATTGGTGTGACCAGTAATCTGGAAAAAAGAGTAGAGCAGCATAAGAATCATGTTTATGAAGGATTCACAGATAAATATAATTGTAATAAATTAGTATATTTTGAAGAATGTAATGATATAGAAGCAGCCATTGAAAGGGAAAAACAGTTAAAGAATTGGCGAAGAGATTGGAAGAATAAACTAGTGGACGATTTCAACAAGGAATGGAAAGACCTGTCAATATGAGATTCCGGATCAGGTCCGGAATGACAGTGTGGGATATGTCATCCTGAACTGGATTCAGGATCTCATGTTTGGAAAATGGTAAAGAGATTCCGGATCAAGTCCGGAATGACAGTGTGGGGGGCGGAATGACACTTTTGGGCAAGGTGTCCCATGCCCCCCCACGATACGTGGGAAGGAATGACGGTGGGGGAATTTTATTTTAATCTTCACAAAGATTTTATTTTTGTGTAAAATGTCTGCACTATGGAATTTACACAAGAACAAATTGACGCATTAAAAGTTGACGAAAACGAAATTATGAAAAAGGTTGCTGACGAGCTCAACATTCGTGTTACTCAGGTAAGCGCTGTAATTGGTCTGGTTGCAGAAGGATGTACTATTCCTTTTATTGCACGTTACCGTAAAGAAAAGCACGGATCTCTGGATGAACTTCAAGTTCGTGAAAGTGACCACCTTTTTACTCAATATAAAAATCTGGAAGAACGACGTATAGAAATTATTCAGGGAATTTTCAAGCAAGGAAAGCTTAACGAAACACTTTACAACGCAGTTTCAAAAGCTTCAACTCTCACAGAACTGGAAGACCTTTGGGCTCCCTTCAAAAAGAAGAAGAAGACTCGCGGAATGGTTGCCATCGAAAAAGGACTGGAACCTCTTGCAGATGCAATGATTGAGCTTGACGATGATGCTTTTGAAGCAAAAGCAGAAGAATTTATAAAAACAGACAATCAGGATGAAGCACTTAATGTAAACTCAGCTGCAGAAGCAATTCAGGGTGCAAATGATATTATTGCAGAACGTGTAAGTCAGGATACAGAAAACCGTAAAGCTGTTCACGAACTTTATCTTGCAACAGGAAACATTAAGACAAAAGGTATTGTTCCGGAAGGTCAGGATGAAGAAACTGCAAAGAAGACTTCAACTTATCAGATGTACTGGGATTATTCTGAACCATTGAATCAGGTAAAACCCCACCGCATTCTTGCCATGAATCGTGCAGAACGTGAAGGTGCTCTTGAAGTTACAATCGATGTTTCAGTTGAAGATGCAGTTAAAGAACTTCAGAAGAAAACAAAAACAAATAATAAATATCACAAGGATGCAATTGAAGACGGTGTTGTTCGCCTTCTTAGTCCAGCTGTTATCCGCGAAATCCGTAGTGATGAAACCGATGAAGCAGATGAACATGGTATTGGTATTTTTAGTGAAAACCTTAAAAATCTTCTTATGACTCAACCAATTAAAGGCAGCCGAGTTCTTGGAATTGACCCAGGTATACGTACTGGTACAAAATGCGCCGCTTTGGATGAAACAGGTAAATACCTTGGTTACTTTAAATTTTTCCAGGTTTCAGATCCAGTTGATTCATACAATCAGATTAATGACGCTATTGATAAATATGACATTCAGGTTGTAGCAGTTGGAAATGGTACTGGTAGTCAGGAAGTTCAGGCAATCGTTAGCAAAGTTCTGAGCGAAAATTATTCAGATTCAGATGTTCAGTTTACTGTTGTAGACGAAAGTGGTGCATCTGTTTATTCTGCCAGTGATATTGCCCGTGAAGAATTTCCGGAACTTGATCTTACAATCCGTGGTGCAATTTCTATGGGTCGCCGTTTGCAGGACCCTCTTGCAGAGCTTGTTAAAATCGATCCAAAAGCAATTGGTGTTGGTCTTTACCAGCATGATGTTAACCAGAAAAAATTAAGTGATACACTGGACGAAGTTGTTGGCTCGGTAGTAAACAATGTTGGTGTAAATCTTAACACAGCAAGTTATATGCTCCTTAAATACGTGTCTGGAATCAACTCAAGCCTTGCCAAAAAGATCGTAAAATATCGTGACGAAAATGGTAAGATTACAAGCCGTGAAGAACTTAAAAAAGTTCCTGGTCTTGGCCCAAAAGCATTTGAACAGTGTGCAGGATTCCTAAAAATTGCAGAAAGTGAAAATCCACTTGATAATACTTGGGTTCACCCAGAAAATTATGAAGTTGCAAAAGAAGTTCTCCCATTTGTAAAAGAAAATAAAAAAATTACAGATGATGTAAAAAAAGATTTGGAAGCAAAATACAGCATCAGTGAAATTACAATTAATGATATTATTGATGAACTGGCAAAACCAAATCGTGACCCACGTGACGGCTACCCTGCACCAATTATGCAGAAAGGTGTTATGGCATTTGAAGATCTTACTGTAGGCATGAAAGTTACTGGTAAAATCCGCAATGTTGTAGATTTTGGCGCATTTGTTGATATTGGTCTCCACGAAACTGGTCTTATTCACGTTTCTGAACTTAGCGACAGTTTTGTAAGCGATCCAATGGAAGTAATCAAAGTTGGTGATGTTAAGGAATTTACAATCATCGCCCTTGATCAAGACCGCCGCAGAATCAGTCTTTCTCTTAAAAGTGATGCCGCAAGCCGAATTGAACATGTTGGAATGGGAACAAGTGCTGCTTCAAAAACTGGTACAAAGAAAATTGTTGTTGTTAAGAAGGGAACTGGAACAAGTGGCGCCAAGGTTGCTGTTAAAGCTGCTGGGGGAACAAAACCTGCTGGCCAGAGAACAGACAAACCTCGCCGTGACCCTAACGATGATGGAATGAGCTACAATCCATTTGCTGCTCTTCTTAAAAAATGATTGAACCACGTAAACTTTTCCAGCTGGAAGCCGGTCAGAAACGCAGAAAGCTTGCCTTAACTTTTGGTGAGCTGGAACGTGATATTTTGGGAATTGCAGAAAAAGGCCTCGAATATAATTACAGCAGCATGAGCCGCCAGGATTATGTTAGGGCTGTTACAAAAATTGTATTAAGGGATCCTAAAGTTTCGGAGCAGACTGCAGAACAACTGAACAGTTTGCTGGCTCAAAATCCGTTAGATGAGCATAGAATTTGTAATATCTGCCGGAATGAACTTCTTTCTATTCTTGGAACTTTTCCCGCAGAATGGGATTTAGTTATTGCTCCACATAATACTGGGGGGCAAACTGTAGAAAAGCGGAATTTTTTCCCGGGTGTGTGCGTTTATGCAGAAGATTTGCGTTCACCTTTTAATGTAGGAAGCGTGTTTAGAACTGCAGAAGCAATGGGTTGTGAAAAAGTTTACATCAGTCCAAATTGTACAGATCCAAACCAATCTAAGGCACAAAGAAGCAGCATGGGTTGTATAGAAACTTTAGGCTGGCAGCAGTGCACTTTGGATGAATTACCGGAAGATTTGCCTGTTTTTGTTCTGGAAACCGGTGGAACTCCTATCGAAGAATTTAAATTTCCCAAAAAAGGAATCTGCATCATCGGAAGCGAAGAATTAGGTGTAAGCCCCCAGGCTTTGGAAAGAGCAACTTACGGCCGAGTAACAATTCCAATGACAGGTCTCAAAGCCTCATTAAATGTAGGAGTAGCCTTTGGAATTCTGATGCAAAAATGGAATGAGTCGTTAAGATCGGAATAACATTGCATCCTGAATATACTAATTTCTTACATTGTGTATATCGTTAGCAGTTTGGTTGGTGCTTAATATGCCTGTTTAATTAAATCAAACAAGTCGTCGGCGTTCATGCTTCTTGGAAGTTGATTGATGAGTTCAAGATTGCCTGCATCTTCTGCAACAAGTGCCAGCTGTTCAATGCTGATTGAAAGTTCTTTTAAACGTGCCGGAAGATTTGCTTTTGCAATATGCTGTCTAACGTATTCTGTAAAAGCAATTACGGCTTCGTCTGCAGGTGTAGCATCAGTGGCAACTCTAAGAATTCTTGCAAGTTTTGCCAATCGTTCGCTTTTATATTTTGCGGCATCTTCAATAAAATAAGGAAATAGAATTACAGTTGTAAGTGAACGGCTGATTTTGTATCGTGCATTAATACATAAACTTAGAAGGCTGGCTGTACCCATGGAGCTTGAAGCAACTCCAAGGCTTGTCATGCATCCCGCCTGACTGAGTAACGTTTCCTGGGGTGTTGTTACTGTTAATGTTGGCGATCCGTCTAAAGCATAGCACATAAGTTCAACAGCTTTTTCTATAATCATATCACTGAAGAAATTTGATTTTTGGCTTAAATAGGCTTCAACTGCAATGCACAAAGTTTCAAGACTCATTGCTGCTGTCTGATTGTCTGTTAATGTTACAGTTAAATTTGGATCAAAAATGATAAGTTTACAGATTCCTGCCTGGCTTTTAAGGAGTTTTATTTGATTTGAACGGGCATCAATTACAGGAGTTCTGTCTGTAAACATGAATAAATCACGGATTGTGGTTGGAACGCACAAAAGGGGTAAAGCTCCGCAGGTTGGTGTGGCTCCGTCTACAAAGTCGTACAAATCGTGAGCTTCGTGGTAAACTGAACAGATTGCTTTAGCAAGATTCAATATTTTGCTTCCACCTGCGGCAATTACTCCGTGAATATGAGCCTGCCGTGCAAGTTGAAGTGCATTTTCCAAAACCTGTGTATCGGCGCCTTCCGGGATTTCGTCAAAAACAAAGTGTTCAATTTTTCTGTCTGCCAATGACTGAATGATTTTTTCTGCAGTGCCCAATTCGTTTAAAATCGGATCAATTATTACCATAAATCGACTACCGTAATCTTTTGTAAATTGACCTAATCGGGAAGAAGTGTATGAGCCTAAAACGATATTTGGTTGAATTCTGAAGATAAAATCTGCCATTTTTTGTTAATTCTCCACAATTTTTTAAAATTTTAAAAAAAAGGCTGCCTAAAAGAAATAATCCATTAGGACAGCCCATTTAAGTTAGTAGTACGGAATTAGAGTCCGAAACTAGCCAAAAGAGCATCAGCTGTTGAGCCAATAACTGCCTGGGTAAGATAGTTTGGATCCTGAATCTTTGCTTTTACCTGTTCAACTAAGTCTTCACGCACGTCTGGTGTAGAGGCTTTTACTTCGTTGAGGTAGTATGCATCGGCCATTGCTTTTGCTTCTTCAGAAACACTAATAGTATCAGATGCTGCCTTACTTGTAGCTACAGAACTTGTTTTGCGAGTGCTCTGAATTGTGTTAAGTGGTGTTACACCTGAAATTTTGTCTATCATCATATACCTGCCTCTTTGCTTAATTATCGGAACTTTCTTCAGAGAAGTTTAGTGTTTTTCCTGAAATAAATACAGAAAATTCACCCTGAATTTTAGTTCTTCCAGCATAATCGTCACGGATACTGGCTGCAGTACCGTCATTTATTTCTTCGTGGAGTTTTGTAAGCTCTCTGCCCACAACTACACGTCGTTCACTGTCTATATCGGCAATGTCTGTTAAAAGTTTAGTAATTCTGAATGGACTTTCGTAAATTATTATTGCGGCGTCTAAAGCCATTAATTCACGTAGTCTTGCTCTTCTGCGGCCTGGTTTTGGTGATAAAAAACCTTCAAAAATCAAAGTTTTACCACCGGCTCCTGCTACACTTGCTAATGTTGCAAAAGCACTTGGCCCGGGAATTGGAATTACTGTGTGGCCGGCATTTCTTGCAAGTCCTGCTAAAATTGCCCCCGGATCACTTATTCCTGGAGTTCCGGCATCGCTGGCAAAAGCAATATTTTTACCTTCGTCCAGCATTTGTATAATTTTTTCACCAGCAAATTTTTCATTTTGGGAACGGCAGCTGATTAACGGCTTGCGGATTTCAAAATGAGTAAGAAGCTGCAGTGTATGTCTGGTATCTTCGGCGGCTATTACATCAACAGATTTAAATGTTTCCAGTGCCCTGTAAGTAATATCCCCTAAATTACCAATTGGTGTTCCCACGATGTATAAATTTGACACATTAATATTATATATTGCAGATAAAGTCTAATCAAGTGAATTTTTAATATATGGTAAATTTCAAAAAAGAATTAAGACAAGACACAAAAATTCCGATATAATAATATCTTAGGATGGAAGGGAAAATGATTAAAAAAGATAAAATTGTGGGGAAAATTTTAGGGATTGTGCTTTTTGCCTGTTCCGCTCTTTTATTTGTATCAATTTTGCTAGGTTTGGGCCTAGGGTTAATAATTTCAGACGCTTATGGATTTTCTAGCTTATTGATTCCAGCATTCTTGATTATGGCCGGAATTTTTTGTTTTTCTGAAATATGGTCTGTAAAAAGAGCTGCTATTCTTCTTGTAAGTATTATTCCGTTTTATACAGTTGCTTGGGGAGAAAGTGTTTGCCGTAAACTTTATGCTACAGAACCAGGAAGTATTGGTGGTTTAAAGATTTTTTCCATCATGTTTTTATCTATTTTGTGTGCGGTGGCTGAATATCTTCTTGCTATAGTTATTGCGGGAAAATTGTGGTCGTCAAAAAAATCAAAGCCAGCAGAAAAAGTTGATGATTTTGATAAGGTTGAACCTGAAGTAATCCTGGAAGAAGAACCAGAAGTTCAACTAGAAACTGATGGTTTAACTGCGGAAGAAAAAGTTATTGCGGATCAGATTGATGCTCAGATTAAAGATGATAATGAAGACTGGAATTTACTTGATGCAATAAAAGACAGCAAAAAGAAAATGCAGGAATTTGAAATTGATGAAAATTCAGAAGATGCATTGTGGTCAATTAATGAAAAAGAAGAAATTCCAGAAGATAAGGTAGAAACAGTAGAAGAAAATATAGAAAAAGCAAAAAGTCACTGGTGGAGTAAAAAAACAGAACCGGAAGAAACTCAAAACGAATATTCTGTTATGGACGATCCGCTGTCTGAAGATGATTTTACTCCGTGGGAAGCGGCAGAAGGGGATAATACTGTACTTGATTTTAATGTTGCCCCACCGCAAATTGAATCAAAAATTACTCAGCCGGAGATTGATGATCAGAATCAAGAAGATTTTTCAGAAGAAGATATTCCAGAAGAAAAAAATTCAGAGAATAACACTGGAGTTGCAAAATTGCCAACTGGTATTAATGAAATTTTTAATCTCATGGATAATGATGCCCGCAAAGAAGTTGCATCTGGTGAATCAAAAATTTCCGAAGATGATTATGAGCAGTCAGAATTAAAAGCTTTTGAAGATGAGGATGAAAATTTTATCGATGATTCAGATATTGATCTGGATGATGAAGTTGATTCAGATGATGATTTTCTGGAACAAGAAGAAATACCTGCTCCAAAATCAAAAGTAGATGACCTTGTTGGAATTGCCAACAGCATTGTTAAAGCCCCGGATTTGGTAAATGATCAACCTGCTGCAAAAAAGCCTGCCCCAGGTGCTGCTTATGAAATTCCAATAGATTTGCTTACTTCTTATGGTGAAGATAAATATTGGATTATTGATGAAGAAACTAAGAAAGCTGGACAGGATTTAAAAGAAACTCTGGCAGAATTCAGCATTGAAGCAGAAGTTACTGGAATCCAGAAAGGGCCTGTTGTTACAATGTTTGAAATTCTTCCGGCACCAGGTGTTAAACTCAGCAAGATTGTTTCACTTCAGGATAACCTTGCATTGCGTCTGGCAGCCAGTAGTATTCGAATTGTTGCTCCAATTCCTGGTAAAAGTGCAGTGGGAATTGAAGTGCCTAACAAAAAGCGTTCAATTGTAAGTATCCGTGAATGTCTTGAACAGGACAGACCAGAATGGAAAAAAATGGCAGTGCCTGTTGTTCTTGGAAAAGATATTCAGGGGCAGAATCAGATTATGGATCTGGTAAAAACTCCTCACCTTTTGATTGCCGGTTCAACTGGTTCCGGAAAATCAGTTTGTGTTAATAGTATGATTCTTTCGATTTTGTACAAGAGAAGTCCAAGAGATGTTAAGATGATTCTTATTGATCCAAAAATTGTTGAACTTAAACTGTACAATGATATTCCTCACCTGCTTACTCCTGTAATTACTGAACCTAAAAAAGCAATGCAGAGTTTGCAGTATTGTCTTTGTGAAATGGAAAGAAGATATGCACTTTTGGACGGTGTTGGTGTGCGTGATATTTCTTCTTACAACAAACGAATAGTTGAACGAAAAATTGCGGCAGAAAAGCTTCCATATATTGTTGTAATCATTGATGAGTTTGCAGATCTTATGGCCACAACTGGTAAGGAACTGGAAACTGTTGTTGCCCGACTTGCTGCTATGAGCCGTGCTGTTGGTATTCATCTTGTGCTTGCAACTCAGCGTCCAAGTGTTGATGTTATTACTGGTCTGATTAAAGCAAATATTCCAAGCCGTGTTGCATTCATGGTTGCTGCAAAAATGGACAGCCGTATTATTATTGATCAGGTTGGGGCAGAAAAGCTTCTTGGCAAAGGAGACATGCTTTATGCAAGTTCAACTGATCCATTCCCAGTTCGCATTCAGGGAACATTTGTTTCGGACAGTGAAGTTGAAGCTGTTGTAGAAGCTGTTAAAGCCTGGGGTGCACCAGATTATATTGATGACGAAATATTTGTTCCAGAAGACGAAGACGGCGAAGACAACGGAATGAGTTTGTTCAGTGATGGAGAAGATCCACTTTATGATAAAGCCCTTGAAGTTGTTATGCAGGCAGGAAAAGCCAGTACAAGTTATGTTCAGAGAAGATTAAAAATCGGTTATAACAGAGCCGCAAGATTAGTAGAAGAAATGGAATCTCGTGGAATTGTTGGTCCGGCCAATGGTTCAAAGCCAAGAGAAATTATTCATGTACCGAACTGATATTTAATAAGGAACGACAAATGAAGAAGTTACTTTTTAGTTTTGCATTTTTTGCCGCAACTGCCGTATGTTTTGCTGGTACAAGTCCAGGAAAAATTCAGGAAAGCCAGGGAGATTTATTCCAGGAAGAATCTGTTGTAGAAGTTGCTGTTGAAGAAAATCCAACTCCAGATACAAGACGTCCTGCCTACGAAAAAATTATGCCGGAAGGTGAACCTGTTGAGTTCAAGGAAATTTGGGCTTATGTAATGGAAAGTCGTCTTGATGAATTTAATAACGATATGCCTATAACTGATTTCTGTTATTTTGGCGCATCAATTGGAATTTATGGGGATGTGGAAGGTTACCCTAATCCAGCTAGAATTGCAAATTTTAGAGGACGCAAACATTTAGTTGTAACCTGCGATGGTCGTGCGTTAAGTCACTTTGCGTTGGATCCTCATTTTGGAATTAATCAGAAAATTCGTGACAGTCTTGTAAGTGAAGTAAAAAAGAATTACGACGGCTTGCAGATTGATTTTGAACTTGTTCCTAAAAAAGATGCCCATTATTTTATTACTTTTCTTAAAGATTTAAGATATCTTCTTGGAAACGAAAAATGGCTTACAGTAGCAGTTCCGGCAAGGGTAAAAACTTTGGAGAATGATGTTTACGATTATAAATCAATTGAACCTTATGTTGACCGCCTTATCATTATGGCTTATGACGAACACTGGAGCACAAGCAAACCGGGGCCTGTGGCAAGTATGGACTGGTGTAAAAAAATTGCCGATTATTGCCAGTCGGTTATACCACCACGAAAATTTGTAATTGGTATGCCGTTTTATGGACGTATCTGGCAGGATGGAAATGTTTCTGGAGGATGGTATTTTAGTGGCATAAATCGAATTATGAATGAAAACGACTGCCACGAAATTGAACGGGTTGACGGCGTTCCACATTTTACATTTAAAAAAGAAATAACTGCTACCGGATATTTTGATGACGTATATTCATTAGTTCAGAGAGCAAGAATGTATGATGAAATGGGAATCAAAAAATGTGCTGTCTGGAGAATTGGTCAGGAAGATCCAGAATTCTGGAATTGGGTAAAATTGATTAAATAGACTTTTTTTTAAAGATTGAATGTAACTATATTTGATTTGACAAATGGTTGTTATAACAATATAATAAATATAACAACTTATTTAAAGGAGTGTAAGATAAAACCGCTAAAATAGCGCGGCTTTATCTTACCTAAAGTTTGCGTTGCAAACTTATTATTAAACTGCTGTTCCTCATTACATTACGGAACAGCATAAAAAGTCAATCGATTGTTGAAACAATCTTCTTGACTTTTTAAAGGAGATAGTAGATATGAAAAAATTTACATTGCTTGCAGTAGTTGCTGCAGTTGTATTAGGTTTGGCTTCTTGTGCTATTGAAGGTGCTCCATCTACTACAACATTCATGGAAGAAAAAACAACAATCGTAACACAGGTTAAAATTGGCGAAACAATTACAATTCCTGCTCCAGTAGAAAAGAAAGATGGTACATTCGAAGGATGGACAACAAATCCACTGAGTCATGAAAATCTTTACAAAACTGGTGAAGATTACAAAATTACTAATTATGGCGTAATTTTCTACC
>JAEDJS010000073.1 GCA_016296205.1 Treponema sp.
CGCTAAAATAGCGCGGCTTTATCTTACCTAAAGTTTGCGTTGCAAACTTATTATGGGAGTATCTATGTCTAAGGTTGCAATTTTTTTTGATGCTCAGAATGTTACAGAAGATATTTCTGTTAATGTTCCTAAAATTTTAAATGAAGCAAATCGTCAGGGAGATGTTCTTTACCAGCGTGCCTATGCAGACTGGAGTCAGGATAATATGAGTCCTTGGGGCGAACAGCTCAGGCGTACTCCAATTGTGGCAATTCAGCAGTTTATTTTAAAATCCGGAGACCAGAGTACAGACAAGTTGATTATGATGGATGCAATTCAGATGGCAATTGAGCATCCGGAAATCGACAAATTCATTATTGTAGCACACGACACAGGTTATTATCAGCTTGCATTACGATTGAGGGAACTGGGAAAACGTGTTATCGGTATAGGAAACAAAATCGAAGGAAACAATGTATGGATTAGTGCCTGCAACGAATTCAAATATATTAAGGATCTTGATTCTGTTGGTGAACTGGCGGATGATGAAGAAATCAACTGTACAAATATTTCGGAAGAAGAAAAGAAGATTGTAAAGGATCATAATCTTGAAATATTTTTGGAAAAAGCCTTTGACAGTACACAGAAATATAAAGATACAGAAAAAGTTCTTATGAGCCGCTTCTGGGAAAGTGTTCTTCGTCTTAAGAGTGACTTTTCTTACAAGGATTATACTTACGAAGATGGAACAAAGATCAAAAGCAGTCGTGACCTTGTAAAATGTTTCCCTGAAATTTTTGAACTTACTGTTGGGGAAGATCATCAGACTTATTACGTAAGCAAAATAGAAAAGAAATCTTTTGGCCGCCTCACTGGTAAAGTTGTAAAATACGTCGGTGCTACAAGATTCATAGAAGCAGATAACGGTAAGGGGGAATTCTTTCTGCACATTTCCCAGGTTAACGAAGAGTTTTCAAATGAAAAATTTAAGGAAGGCACGCTGGTTGATTTTGAAGTTGAACAGATGCCTGATCCAGCTTCGCCAGAAAAAAACAAACAGCGTGGTCGTGCTATAGATGCAAAAATTATATAGATTGATTTTTTGCGATTATTCCCTGGGTAAAATCCAATGAATTTTTAGTTGACATAATTGTGTGTTATAGTGATGTTTAATTGAAAAATCAAATGTTTGGTTGAAAATTATACTATTATTTGCTATATTCAAATCATGGAAAAATTACCGGACTCTAAACTCAACATAAAATTAATGGCTTTTGATCTGGACGACACTCTATTAAGCGACCAGAAAATTATTACTCCCAAAACACTTGATGCCCTTAGAAATGCAGCCGCCAGAGGAATTTATATTGTTCTTTGTAGCGGACGTCCCGAAGCAGGAATTTTCCCTATTGTAGAAATGCTTGGTTTAAAAGAAACAGAACAGGGTAAATATGTAATTGGTTTTAATGGAGCAGAAGTTTTTGACCTTCACACTGGAGAAATGATTTATGCAAGAACTTTAAGTCCTTCTACAATGAGTCTGGTTTATAATGAATGCAAGCTCAGAAATCTTGCTCCAATCGCTTATGCTAACGGAAATGTCTATTCAAATAAGGATAACAAGTGGACAAGAATTGATGCAGAGCTTTGCAAAATGGGTTTTGTTCAGACAGATGAATTTGAGAAAATAATTGAAACACCAAAACCAAAAATGCTGGTTCCCGCTGATCCTGCTGATGTGCAGAATTTTTTGCCTGTACTTAAAGAAAAGCTGGGAGACCAGGTTGATGTTTTTGTAAGCAAACCATTTTTTCTTGAAGTGATGCCCACTGGAGTAGGAAAGGGGGAAGCAATTCTTTGGCTTTCAGAACATTTAGGAATTGATGCCAGACAGACAATGGGATTCGGCGATAGTATGAATGATGAAAGCATGCTGCGTCATTGCGGTTATAGTGTTGCAATGCTTAACGGTCTTGATTACGTAAAAGAAATTTCAACTTATATAACCCGCTTTGACAACAACAATGATGGAATTGCAGATTTTATCAATTCGTTTGTAATTTAATAAATTTAGTTAAAAACACAGGCAGACAAGTCTCACTGCCAGAGCAAAAATCCAGGCAATGGCAGTTTGACCAAATACTGCGTAAAATGCATACTTTCTTCCCAGTTCTCTTTTAACGCTTCCTATGGCTGCTACACATGGTGAATAAAGCAGACAGAAAACCAGAAGTGGAATTACTGTAGAAATTGTAAGGGTGGTAAATAGTGCCTGTTCCGGGTACAAAATTGAAAGTGTGCTTACAACGCTTTCTTTTGCGATGAATCCAGTAATCAGTGCGCTGGTAATTTTCCAGTCTCCGAATCCTAAAGGTTTAAAAACTGGTGCAATAATTCCAGAAATTTTTGCCAGGATGCTCTGGTCTGAATCTTGAACAACCTGCAGATTTGGTGCAAACGTCTGCATAAACCATACAATTATTGTGGCAATAAAAATAATTGTAAATGCTTTCTGCAGAAAATCTTTTGCTTTTTCCCACAATAATTGGAAGGTTGTTTTTAAGCCAGGCAGTCTGTAGTTAGGTAATTCCATAACAAAAGGAACTGCTTCACCTCTGAATATTTTCTTGTAAATGCAGGCACAGATTAATCCGCTTATAATTCCAAAGAGATACAGTCCAATCATAATAAAACCGCCATGTTTTGGAAAAAATGCCGATGCAAAAAAACCATAGATTGGAAGCTTTGCAGTACAACTCATAAATGGAGTAAGAAGAATTGTCATTTTACGGTCACGTTCACTTGGGAGAGTCCGGCTTGCCATAATACCAGGTACGCTGCATCCAAAACCAATTAGAAGTGGAACAATACTTCTGCCGCTTAAACCAATTTTTCTAAGAAGTTTATCCATGATAAATGCAATTCGGGCCATGTATCCTGTATCTTCCAGCAGTGAAAGAAATAAAAATAAAGTGATGATAATCGGAAGAAAAGACAGAACACTTCCAACGCCACCAAAAATTCCATCGATTACAAGAGACTGCACTGTTGGATTTACATTTAATTTTTCCAGGCCGGAAGCTGTTAATGCAGTAAGATAATCGATTCCATATTCAAGAAGCTGTTGAAGAGCAGCACCTATTACATTAAAGGAAAGATAGAACACAAGTGCCATAATAAGAATAAAAACAGGAATAGCTGTCCATTTGCCGGTTAGAATTTTATCCATCCGTTTGCTTCGTTTTAATTCTTTGCTTTCTTCTGGTTTTACAACAGTTTTTGAAATCACTTTGTCTATAAAGTTGTATCTCATGTCCGCAATTGCAGCCTGTCTGTCTAATCCCCGTTCCTGTTCCATCTGGACAATAATGTGTTCAATCATTTCTTTTTCATTCTGATCAAGATCTAAAAGTTCCATTAATTCACTGTCGCCTTCAATTATTTTTGTGGCGGCAAATCTTACCGGAATGTTGATTTTTTTTGCATGGTCTTCTATAAGGTGAATGATTGAATGGAGGCATCGGTGAACTGCTCCACCATTTTCGTCGTTAGGACAGAAGTCTGTTCTTGCAGGTTTTTCCTGATATTTTGCAATGTGCAGTGCGTGATTCAACAGTTCGTCTACACCTTCATTTTTGTTGGCAGCGATTGGAACAACAGGTATTCCAAGTTGATTTTCCAGCTCGTTGATGTTGATAGTTCCACCGTTGTTTCTGACTTCGTCCATCATGTTCAGAGCAAGCACCATTGGGGTCTCTAAAGACATTAACTGCATTGTAAGGTAAAGATTGCGCTCCAGATTTGTAGCATCTACAATGTTGATTATTCCAAGGGGTTTTTCTTCCAGAAGGAATTTTCTGGTAACAATTTCTTCGCTGGTGTAGGGACTAAGTGAATAAATTCCAGGAAGGTCAGTAATCAATGTATTTGGGTTGTTCTTAATCTGACCACTTTTCTTGTCTACTGTAACTCCCGGAAAATTTCCTACATGCTGATTGCTCCCGGTTAACTGATTGAATAATGTTGTTTTTCCGCAGTTCTGATTTCCCGCAAGAGCAAATGTTAATGTTGTTCCGTCTTTTACTGGATTTGCGTGATCTTTTGAATGGAAAATTCCCCCTTCTCCCAAACCCGGGTGATGGTCTGGTTTTTCTGCACTTGCAGCTGGTTTTTCTGCATGAGCTGCTTCATTATTTTTTCTTTCGCAGATTGAATCGTCTTTTAATATTATTTTTTGAGCATCGCTTAATCGTAATGTTAATTCATAACCATGAACATTTACTTCTACAGGATCGCCCATGGGTGCATGCTTAACCATGCTTACAGTCTGGCCAGGAATAAGTCCCATATCCAGAAGATGCTGTTTTAATTCGCCGTCACCTTGGATAGACTCAATTGCTGCCTGTTTTCCAATTGCAAGTTGTTTTAATGTCATGATAATCTCCCATAAAAAGTCAAGAAGATTGTTTCAACAATCGATTTACTTCTTATTAGAATTTATATTTTCCCCAAAAAAATGTCAATTAATTACAGATTTTTTTCCATTTTGTAGTGAATCATATCTGCTTCCATAAATTCACTGCCCACTTGAATAAATCCACATTTTTCATAAAACTCTTTTGCGTGGTATTTTGCATTCAGTTGAAATTGTTTTCTCCAAAAAAAAGTCGGGGTCTTCTTCATAAAATAAGAAAACTCCGACTCTCCCAAAGTATTTAAGTTTTACTGCTTGTTGCTTTTTCTAACAAGAATCATGCTGAGTAAAAGTGCAACCATATAAAGTGCACCTGTAACGTAAAGAACTGTCTGATATCCTGTTGGGTTAATCAAAATTTCTTTTCCGTGGTCAATTACTGTCTGTCCAGCATCATTAAGCAATGGTTTGAATTCACCTACTTTATTTACGATAAAGTTTGCCATTTGATTTCCTGTAAGCCCTGCAAAAGCCCATGCGCTCAATGTAATTCCGTGAATTGCAGAAATTGAACCCATTCCGTAGTGGTCACTTAAAAGTGTTGGAACATTGCTGAATCCGCCACCGTAACCTGCGTTAACCATAAAGATAAGAGCAAGAACAATTACGCAAAGAACAATATTTCCGTTTCCTTTTTCAATTCCGTTTGTGGCAATTGTGATTACTGTAAGGGCAATGGAAATAATGAAGATAAGTTTGTAAATTGTGTTGCGATCCTTCATTTTGTCTGCCCAGGCACTAAATCCAATACGTCCCACAGCGTTAAAGATTGCAGAAATTGTAGAAACAATTGCAACGCTTCCTACAAGGCCGATACATTTAACAATCATTTTTTCCTGACTGATAATTGCAAGACCACATGTAATGTTGATGTAGAACATTAACCAGATACCAATGTAGTTTGTAATTGGTTTTGTTCTGATTGTTTCCATGATTCCAGGTTTCTTTTCTCCAGCCTGTGGTTCATGCCAGTCAGATGGTTTTTTAAGAAGAAGGTGACCGATGAACATCATTACAAAATAAACTGCGGCAAGAATAAGGAACATTTTCCAGATTCCATTTTCTCCAAGGCCAGTAAGCATTTTCTGCATAATTGGAGAAGCAATTGCTTTTGCGGCACCGAATCCGGCAACTGCCAGACCTGTGGCCAGACCTTTTTTGTCTTTGAACCATAACATCAGTGTTTTAACTGGACTTAAATAACCTGTTCCAAGTCCAATACCCATGATAAATCCATAACTGATATAAATACCTACTAATGCAAGTACACTGTGCTGATGCATGCCTCCATACCAGATACATACACCTGTAAGAGCCATACCAAGACCAAAACAAATTGCTGCAATTAATGAAGATTTGTGAATGTCTTTTTCTACAATGTTTCCCAAAAATGCTGCGCTCATGCCAAGAAAGAAAATTGCAAGACTGAATGCCCATTCAACTGCGCCTTTTGAAAACCCGATGTATTCAGCAATTTCCTGGCTAAAAATTGACCAGCAGTAAACTGTACCGATACTGCAGTGAAGAAGAAGAGCAGGAATTGCACCGCGAATCCATTTGTTTTCCCGCCATCCTTTTTTTGTAGTTTCCATAATTACCACCTGTGAAAAAAAAAATCAGTAAAATTATAATACTTTTAGGGCATTTTTTCAACTGTGGCTGAATTTAATAAAAAATCAAGTTAAAACTTGAGTTTACGGATTATTCGTTTTATAATATGTTAATTGTAAATAAAAATTTTTATTTTGGGATATTGTATGGTATCATTAAGACGAACAAATTCATTTATCATTATTTTAATTGTTATTTTAAGTGGAGCAGCTTTTTATTTTACATCAATGAAATTTTCTACAGCCACTTTGGAAAAATCACTTTGCACAGATATGAAAGCTCTTGCAAAATCTGTTTCATCAAAAATTCAGGAATATAACGAAAAACAGTTTACGCTTCTTAGAAATCTTGCTGTGATGGATTATTTCAGAGACGGTTCAAGATCAATTGAAGCAAAGCAGAAGATGCTGGACCCTGTTACAGATAGTAATGACTTTATGATTGGAATCAACATTACAGATAAAAAGGGCACTGCTTATATTACAACAAGAAATGTTTATGCCAATTTTTCTGACCGTTTGTACTTTAACGAAGCTATTTCCGGAAAGGAATATATTATGCCGCCAATGGTAAATAAAGTTTCAAATGATCTTTCAATGTTCTATATTGTTCCAGTTTATGACTACAATAATAAAGTGAATAATACAATTTTAACATGTGCCTATGGTGATATTTTAAGCAAGGTTTGTAAGGATACAATTGTAAGTCCCAATAGCAGAATTATGATTGTTGACCGTTCTACAGGTTTGTTGATTGGTGATATTGATGAAGAAAATGTCCGCAACTTTGTTCCCGCTGTTAACATTGATGAACATTTTGCCAGTGCTCTGGATAATTCAGAAAATGTAAAATTGTGGGGAAAAAATAAAAACCGTTATGTTACGGCAACTTGTCCGGTAGAAGGTACAACCTGGACTGTTCTCATTAATTCTCCATTTACCGATTTTTCCCATGACCTTATAATGATGGGTGGAAGTCTTAAGATTTTTATTATGATTTATCTTATTCTTGCAATTATTGCAACACTGGGAATAAACCGGGCATTTATTCCTTTGCAGCGAGTGGGAAAAGCAATTGAAGAAATTTCAACAGGAAAGGCTGATCTTACAAAACGTTTGTCAACAAGGGCAAAGTTCAGTGAAATTACAGTTCTTGTTGATGGATTCAATAAATTCCAGGAAAAACTTCAGACTATTGTTGCCTCAATTAAAAATTCAGAAAAAGAACTGGCTGGTATTAGTGAAAATCTTTCGTCAAATACTCTTGATATTCATGCTACGGCCCAGCTTCTGGAAAATCTTAAACGGTTTACAGCTCATATTGATAATCAGCTTTTTAGTGTTGATGAAACAGTCAGCAACGTGAATACTCTTGCAAAAAATATCAACTTAATGGATGAGCTTGTTACTCATCAGGGAGAAAGTGTTGAGCAGAGTATTAATGCGGTTGGCCAGATGATTCAGAATATCGAAGAAGTTAATTCCAGTGTTGAATCAATGGTAAACTCTTTTGAAGTTCTCGAAAAAAATGCAGTGGCCGGTGAAGAAAATCAGCATATTGCAGATCTTATTATAAAACAGATTGAAGAGCAGTCAAAAACTCTCCAGGACGCAAATACCACAATCAGTAATATTGCTAATCAGACAAACCTTCTTGCTATGAATGCCGCAATTGAAGCAGCCCATGCCGGTGAAGCTGGAAAAGGTTTTAGTGTTGTTGCAGATGAAATCAGAAAGCTTAGTGAATCAAGCTCAAATCAGTCTAAGCAGATCGAAACTGAACTTCAGAAAATTTCTGATTCCATTACTAATGTTGTTCAGGCCAGTTTAAAAAGTTCCAGAAGTTTTGCTCAGGTTAAAGAGTGCATTAATTCTACAAACCAGATTGTAACAGAAATCCAGATGAGTATGAACAGACAAAGTGAAGGCGGTCATAAAATCAATGAATTTATTGAAGAATTGAATAAATCAAGCAAAAAAGTTCTTGAAAACTCAAAACAGATGATTAAAGAAAATTCTGATATGGAAAACTCTGTTTGTGTTCTTGAATATGCAACTGGTAAAATGAAGCAAAGCATGGAAAAAATGTCTGCAGATGCAAATAAAATTGATACTTCCGGAAATGTGTTAAGTGAACTTTCTGACAAGA